>JAHFPI010000228.1 GCA_023266795.1 Rhodospirillales bacterium | reverse complement strand
ATTGCCGGCGCTGACCGCGTGGTGCAGAGGGGTGCGGAGCCACTGGTCTTTGACGTTGATATCCGCGCCCGCGCTGATGAGGCCCAGCGCCCGCGGCGCGTCAATCAACCTAGGGTTGTTTCTGTCCAGTTCCTTCAACAGTTCACGCCCGAGTTGCTCGGGGGATTGATTGCGGGCATTGAGGTTAAAACCAGGTTGCATGCTGTTTCTGCTTGAGGGAATGTCCGGAAGCAACTTAAAGCGTTTCTATGATTATGTCAAATATTATTTGGGCGCATCACAGCACATGCGAGGCCGCGATATCCTCGGCGTTTTCCTTGGTCCATTTCCTCAGCTTGCGCATGACGATATCGCGCTTGAGGGTGGAGAGGTGGTCGACGAACAGAATCCCGTTCAGGTGGTCCATTTCATGCTGGATGCAGGTGGCCAGCAGCCCGTCGCATTCGATTTCCTGCTGTTTGCCGTCATACCCTAAGAACTTCACCTTTACGCGCTTGGGGCGCTCGACCTCGGCATACTGGCCGGGCAGGGACAGGCAGCCTTCGTCATAGATATTCTTTTCCTCGGATTCCCAGGTGATTTCCGGGTTCGCGAAGAATTGCGGTTTGCCGCGGCGTTCGGTCTTGGGGATGTCCGCGTTTTCATCGTCTTTCTTGGGCTGGTCGATATCGAGCACCAGGACGCGCTTCGATACCCCCACCTGCGGCGCGGCGAGGCCGATGCCGGGGGCGGCGTACATGGTTTCCAGCATGTCGTCCATCAGCTTGCGCAGGTCGTCGGTCACCTCTTTCACGGGTTCCGCGATCTTCTTCAGCACCGGGTGCGGCGCGACATATATAGGTAGTTTGGCCATTCCTGAAAGCCCTTTCCTGTTCCTTAAATAGGAATAAAGGCGCAAAAAGTCAAGGAAATCAGCCGTTTTCCGCTGTTTTCAAGGGGGTTACGGTATCGTCGTCCTCTTCCGTGTCATCTTCGAGGAGCCCCTGCGGCAGGGTCTTGGAGGTCTTGACGCCCAGCGCCTGCAGGTCCTGCGTGCGCTTGACGATGTTGCCGGGGCCGGTGGTGAGGTTCTTGTAGGCCTTGTCATAGACATCATGGGCGGCCGAGAGCTTCTTGCCGAGATCGTCCATGTCCTTCACGAAGCCCGCGACCTTGTCGTAGAGCATGCCGCCCTGCCGCGCGATCTCGAGCGTATTGCGGTTCTGCCGCTCGATGCGCCAGAGCGAGGCGATGGTGCGCAGGGTCGCAAACAGCGTGACGGGGGAGACGATGACGACCTTGCGGTCCCAGGCGTTCGAATGCAGCGAGGCGTCTTCCTGCACAGCCAGCGAGTAAGCGCCCTCGACCGGCATGAACATGAGGACGAGGTCGGGCGTGCCGAGCTTGCCGGTATCCTGGTAGCGCCGCTGTTCCAGCCCCGCCACATGCGCGCGGATGGAGGCGATAAAATCTTTCAGCGCCGTGGAGCGGGTCGCGTCGTCTTCCGCCGCGCAATATCTTTCGTAATGGGTGAGGGAGACCTTGGCGTCGACAATGATATGCTTGTTCTCGGGCAGGTTCACGATGACGTCGGGTTTCTGCGCACGGCCTTCCGCGTCTTTCAGGCCCAGCTCGGCGCCCTGCAGCGTGTAGTCGTCATCGCGGCGCAGGCCAGATTCCTCGAGAATTTTCTCGAGCATCACCTCGCCCCAGTTGCCTTGAGCCTTCACATCGCCCTTGAGCGCCCTGGTGAGGTTCTCGGTCTGCAGCGACATCTTCTCGTTGACCGAGACGATGTTCTCGATCTCCTTGCGCAGCGAAAACTGTTCCTTCGCCTGCTGGCCGAAAGAGTCGTCGACCTTTTTCTGGAATTCCTGCAGCTTTTCCTTCAGCGGATTGAGCAGCTGTCCGAGGCCTTCCTGGGATTCCTTTTTAAAGGTGGCCGATTTTTCCTGGAAAATGCGGTTGGCGAGGTTTTCGAACTGGAGCGCGAATTTCTTTTCCATCTCGGCGATGTCCGCCTTGTGCTGGCGCACCGTTTCGGCGAAAGCGGCATTTTCGGTTTCGGCTTTTGTCTTTTCCTGCAGCAGCTGCTGGACTTCTTTGTTGAGGCGGTCGCAGTCGGCAACATATTTGCCGTAAACAAAGCGGGCGAGCCCAAAGCCCAGCGCTACGCCTGCGACGCCCAGCAATACAGAAATGACATCAGGCGTGAAGGGCATGATTTTACAGAGCCTCGGAGACGAAAAATGCAGGGAATCGACAGCCGGATTCTAGTGCAGCCTTTCAGGAATACCAAGGGGGGATTAAAGAAAAAAAGTGGACATCTATGAAAAATGCCCCTCAAAAACCGTTAGCGAACAGGTGTTCAATGAATTAAATTATCTTATCGCGGCACTAGGGGTAATTTTTAATAACATGCATCTGTTTAAAGGCAAGAAAATTGCCGTAAACAGCCATTAGGGGGTAATCATGCCTGAAATGACAAAACACCTGATTGTCGACCTGAAAACAGGTTTTGCGTACGGCGTAAAGCTCGACGAGAACGGTGAATGCAAGGCCGTCCAGCCACTCAATGCCGCGATCGAATCGCTCGATGGACGCGTCATCAACAAGTTCGGCCCGCTGCTCGCGGACCGGAATCCCTTCGGCGGCACGCCGGAGAATCCCAACACGCTGCCCTACGGTCAGACGACCTATGCCGTCGAAATGACCGCGGACGGCAAGTCCGGCAAGCTCTTCACGCTTGTCTGGCCGAAGAAAGAAGAAGCCGACAAAGGCGTGCTTCCCGTCGTCGCGACGAAGCCGCTGCCCGACAACCTCATGGAAACGGGCATCGCCGCCACGCCCAAGGGCCTCAAGGACGTCAAGGGCGCCGGCGTCGACGACGAAGTGACGC
>JAHFPI010000056.1 GCA_023266795.1 Rhodospirillales bacterium | reverse complement strand
CTCCATATCGGCGCCGCCGTCGATCAGCGCGCGTACGACCTCCGTCGAACCGCGGCGGGCGGCGCCCAGTAGCGCGGTTTCCCCCTGAAGATCGTATCTTTCGAGGGGCGCGCCTTTATTAATGAGCAGGCGTACAATCTCCGCATTGCCGATATATGAGGCGAATGTCAGTAGCGTATAGCCGCGATCGTTGATTTTATCGAAGTCAACATTATGTGCCAGCAAATCCTTCACAGCAGCTGCATCGCAGCTGCTTATGGCCTTATATAGTTTTTCGGAAGAATTGAAGCCGAACATGCCTTACAGACCGCGTTTGGGTTTATTGAGTTTTCCGGTGCCATGCAGGACGAATTCTTCATCCGCCGCGCCGCCCAGATGTTTAAGCTGCTCCAGCGCTTTTTCCAGCAGCGCCTGCGGCAGGTCATCGAAGCCAGTTGGCGGAAGGACGGTTTCGGAGCCGGTCTTCAGGTTTTCGGAGATAAGCAACCGCTCGCGGCTGGCAAAATTGAAAACTTCGGTCAGCTGGCGCTGGAGACCGATGGAGGATTCTACATGGGCAAGGCAGAAAGAACCGAGCAATGACCATTCGGGGGTGGTTTGAAGGCGCTCGGCTAATTCAAGATAGGCAATGACTTCATTTTGTTCGTAGTCGCGGGCCAAGTCTAAAGGGGTCTGATCGCGGCTGTCCCGAACATCTGTTTTAGCGCCAGAGGCAATCAGGTATTGTACGACACCCAGATGACCTTCACGTGCGGCACTATGAAGGGCGTTTTGCCCGTACTGGCTGTCCTGTGACGGAACATCGATATTGACGCCTGCCTCGAGGCATTTTTTGACGGTCGGCAGATCGCCATTTTGAGCAGCTTCGATAAGGTCGGCCCGTGTTCTTGACATGTGATTCTCCTGCGCAATATTTTGAAGTGCTGCGCATTATAGAAAAACATTGTTAATATGTCAATATATGGCCGGTGTCGCTTTAAAGAAAAAAGCCCTTTATTTTCTGCACCTTAGATTGCGGTCCCGCCGGTTTTTGCAGCGGTTCGGTGGCTTTCTTCAGGAATGCGGCGGCTTTGGGATCCAGCTTTTCGAGGCGCGGCAGGAGATTCTTCCGCACTTCGGCATGGTAGCCGTTGAGCCATTTCAGTTCATCCGCCGTCAGCAGCGCCGGTTCGATCAGGTTGCGGTCGATTGGCGCCATCGTCAGGGTTTTGAAGCCGAGCAGGTTTTTACCGTCGGCATCCTTTTTACCGGTATCGACAACGACGACAAGGCTTTCGATGCGGATGCCGTAAGCGCCTTCCTTATAATATCCCGGCTCGTTCGACAGGATCATGCCTGCCTCCAGCGGCACGGTGGATGAGCGGGGGCCTATGCTGCACGGGCCTTCATGCACGGCAAGGTAGCTGCCGACGCCGTGGCCGGTGCCGTGGGCGTAATCGAGGCCGACTTCTTTTAGCGCGGCGCGGGCCTTGACGTCCAGCTTGTCACCGGTGGTGCCTGCGGGAAATTCGGACAGCGCGACCTGAATGTGTCCTTTCAGGACGCGGGTGACGTGTTCTTTCATTTCCGGCGTGACATTGTCGACCGCCATCGTGCGGGTGACGTCGGTAGTGCCGTCGAGATACTGCCCGCCGGAATCAACCAGATAAATCGGGCCGGAGATCAGCGGCTGGCTGGTTTCAGGCGTGGAGCGGTAATGCACGATCGCGCCGTTGCCGCCGGAGCCGGAGATGGTCTCGAAGCTGAGGCCGCGAAAGTTTTCGCCCGCCGCGCGGAATTCCTGCAACAGGTCGGAGGCGGAGATTTCATCAAATTTCTCGGCAGCGCCCTGTTCGGAAATCGCGGCCATGAAGCGGGTCAGCGCCACGCCGTCACGGATATGCGTCTCGACCATACCCTGGATTTCGACGGGGTTTTTCAGGGCTTTCATCAGTTGCAGCGGGCTGCGCTCGGTGTGGAGCGTACCGCCGTTGGCCGTCACGATACTTTGCGCCTTGACGGGGGCGGAGCCGGGATCGACCCAGATTTTCTGCCCTTTTTTGGCAAGCGCCGTCAGGGCGCCTGAAAATTCGCTCAATTCATGGAGGCGCACATCAGCCCCGACCCACTGTTTCGTTTCGGCGGTTATTTTGCGCTGGTCGATGAACCAGTCCACGCTGCCGTCCTTGTGGGCAATGGCATAGGACAGGGCGAAGGGCGTACAGGGCACGTCGCCGCCACGGATATTCAGCAGCCAGCAGGTTTCTTCCGGCAGCGTGATGGCAAGCGCATCCGCGCCTTTTGTCTTGAGGGCATCGGCGAGGGCTTTGCGTTTTTCTGCCGAGGCCCTGCCGGCAAATTTCAGGGGTTGCGGTACGACGGGGGCGAGCGGGGCGGGTGGCTGGTTTTTCCAGGCGGCGTCCAGCGGGTTGCTGTCCACGAAGACCAGCGTACCGCCGGCTTTTTCGACAGCCGTTTTGATGTTCTTGACGTCGTTCGGGGTATGCACCCAAGGATCAATGCCGAATTTCGCGCCTTTAGGAAGATTTTTTTCAATCCACTCGGCGGGCGTGACGGTAGGAACCGGCAACTGGTCGGCGGCGGTGCTGCACACGTCAAAATCCTTTGCATTGACCTGCTTCTTCGCCTGCAGCGTATAGCGGCCGTCGGTGAAGAAGCCTGCTTTGTTTTTCAGCACCACGGCGCTGCCGGCGGAACCTGTGAAGGCGGTTATCCAGGCGAGGCGGTCGGCGCGGGCGGGAACGTATTCGCCCTGAAACTCGTCGGCGCGGGGGACAAAAAATCCGTCAATGCCGCGCCGGGCCATTTCGGCGCGCAGATCCGCCAGCCTGTTTTGCGCGACGGCATTCTGGTTGGCGGCGAGTTGTTCTTTCAGCGCGGAAAGCTGTTGCGCGGTTTCAGGGTTGGAGCCTGTCACAAAAAGTTTCAGCCAGAGGGCGGGCGCGGCGATATCTTCGGGCGCGGCGAGGATGCCTTCGAGCACGGCTTTGATGTCCTCAAGCGGGCGCGCTTCACCGGCGGCCTTCAGAAGTTTGTCGAGGTTGGCATCGCCTTTGTAAGCAGTCATATCTTTTATCCTTCCAGATTTACCCAGGTCACTTCGTGTTTGTTGTTATAAAGATGATATATGGAAGAGTTGGGGATTTCCATGAGTTTATTGATTATGTCATACTCGGTCTTGCCCTGAAATTTGATGGTGGAGACTATGTTCCTGACAAGTCCGGATTTTTTCCATGTTTCAATCAGCCGCAACGCCCTCTCCGGATAGCAGATAATGTCTGAAAAAAGCCAGTCTACCCGGCCGATTTCTTCCGGTTTCAGGCCAAAGGCGCTTTGTTGGCGGTATTCGATATTGGGCAGAGCGGCGATGGAGGGGGCAAGCGGCGCTTTATCAACGCTGATCACTCGTGCGCCGAGCGTCTGCAATACCCATGTCCAGCCGCCGGGACAGGCGCCGAGATCAAGGCAGGTTTCCCCCGCCTTGGGGAATTTTTGCAGGCGGGTGAGAATTTCCCACAGTTTCAGGTAGGCGCGGCTGGGCGCATCGATTTTATTCTCCTCAAAAATATAGGCGCCGTTCGGATAGGGACTGGAGCAGGCGGGGGAGACGAGCAGCAGATCATTTTCAAGCAGCGTCCATGAGCCGAGCGGCGCGGCGGGCAGGGGGCAGGGGAATTTTATCGGCTTGGCCGAGACATGCGGCAGTTTTTCGGTGATGAGATTGCTGCGGCGGTGCAGGTCGAACGCATAGTTCGCCCAGTTGCGCTGGAGGGCTTTGAGTTTCTGCGCGGCATCGCCGATTGATTCAACTTTGATAAAGCGCGGATTGAGCCAGACGTTATCCGCCCAAAGCACCGGCTGCGGCGCGCCAGCAGCAATCACCAGCCGATCATATACATCATCCACCGCCTCGCCGAGTTCTGCGATGAGTTCGTGTACGAACCCTTCCGGCGCGAGGTAGGCGGTGAATTGCTGGTCAGTCATGGGGGCACATGCGATCCTCAGTCTTTCCTGAGCATCACGTCCGCTTTGGTTCCTGATACTGTCACGGGAATATCTACAATCTGCCCTTGTGTATAGGGCGTCTTGTCGTTCTCCGGCAGGAGAATAACCACCTCGGCGGTTTTGGATTTATCCTCGTCTGCCGCATCTGCAACGGTGATGCGCGGCTGGGCGCAAGGCCGGCCCATGGGCGGGAAGGCCTTTGCCGAGGGACAGGCCTGTTCACCGAGCAGCGTGCTGACGATGATGCCATGCACGGTTATGCGCTTGCCATTTAAAGCAGTGCGGTGCGCGATGATAAACCTTACAGTCGGCGGGTCTGTTGGTACGATCTCCAGCGGCTTATCCGGATATCCGGAGAGACCCATGTCATCGGGGTTGATCATTACCGGAGGAGCCGCAATACCTGTGCCTACCGTTCCGGAAGTGGCTTCACCTTCGCCACCAGGGCAGGCGGTGAATTCGCAGTGCGGCCCCGTGCGCGAAACATAGCTGCCGTCAGGGCATTGTTTCGCTTCCATGGTGCAGACAACGGAATCCTGTGCAAACACAGCAGTTGTGCTCAACAAAAGGAGAGCCATTATCAACAAATAGCGGTACATAATAAGAGTTCTTTATAACAAGTTGTTACTGACGCGTACGTCCGGCTTTGAAGCCACGGCGGTAAGCGGCGCCGATCCCGATAACCAGAACGATACCCCACGGCATGAACATCAGCTCCGGCGGAATTTTTACGTTTTGAATGGCCAGCGATACCAAGGCCACGCACAGGGTAGCAATGGTTGCGTAAAGAATCATATTCAGCGTTAAACTATTAATTTCGTTTTGCTGTAACTTTTCGTCATCATCTTTCATTATAAATTCTCCCTTAAATTCAGCCCACACCCAGATTAGCCCGGAGACAACCCGTACATTATGAAGAGTATGCATGAAATATTAAAGATTATATATACCCATATTAATTTCATAATCTTAAAAAATATTCTGAGCGTGCGATGTGTAAAAAAGATTAGGTTAAATTGCAGATCAGGCGTCAGCAGATTTCTGAGACTGAAAATTTTTTGATGATAGAATAATCCATGCCCATTCAACGACCCTCCATATTTGTGCAAATAGCCAGCTACCGCGATCCGGAATGTCAATGGACGGTTAAGGATCTGTTTGCCAAAGCGGAGCATCCCGAGCGTGTGACGGTCGGCATCTGCTGGCAGTCTTTTCCTGAGCAGGACCAGAATTGTTTTGTCGAGCCATCGCCGTGGCCGGAGCAGACCAAAATTATTTCTGTTCTTCCTTCCGAAAGCCTTGGCGTGTGCTGGGCGAGGGCAAAAACCCAGACGCTGTTTGAAGATCAGGATTATATCCTGATGATCGACAGCCATATGCGGTTTGTCAGCGGATGGGATACGGCCCTGATCGCCGAGCTGGCGCGCTGCAGCTCTCCAAAATCGTTCCTGTCGACATATCCGCCGAGCTATAAGCCGCCCGACCAGCTGGAGTTGTCGCCGCTTCCCGTCGTTATGCGCGCCCAGCCTTTTACGGCGCTGGGGGATATCCGGTTTGAGGGCGAAACCCTTGCGCTGAAGCCGGAACGGCCGCTGCGAGGCGCGTTTCTGGCCGGAGGTTTTATTTTTGCTCCCGGAAGTTTTGTGCGGGAAATCCCCTACGACCCCCACATATATTTCGATCATGAGGAGATCACCATTGCGGCGCGCGCCTATACGCATGGATGGGATGTATTCAGCCCGCCGGGAATTTTTGTTTATCACTATTATTATGAACCGAAAAAGGGCGAAACGCGGTCGCTGCACTGGAGCGACAACCGCGATTGGGGCAGGCTGCAACAGGTCAGCCGTGCCCGTTATAACTACCTGTTGGCGGGGATTATCCCCGAGGAATATCCGGAAGCACTGGTGGATATTGAAAAATACGATTTGGGAACAGCACGGACGATTGATGCGTTCGAGGAATTCACCGGCATCGATTTTAAAGGGAAGACGGTCTCCGCAAGAGCCACGACCTCACAGTTTATCGAAGGGATTGACCGCTACCGGCGGCAAACCGATGTTATCACGCCACTGAAAGCCGGGGATGTCATGCCGTCCTTCCGGATATGCGATGCCGAAGGCGTGTGGCGCGATACGCAGACGTTTGCCGGCAAATCCTGTTTCCTTTGCGCGCTGCCTTCGAATTTTGATGCTTATACCGTGGAATTTATGGAGCTTTACCGCAAGCATCGCGCGGAATTTCAGACAGCGGGATTCCGGCTCGTGTTTATCCCTGCGGCGGGCGATGAAACCCGTGATTTTTACCGCGCCCTGAAGATCGAGGGCAGGGTGCACGACACGCCGTTCACCTACCTGCTGGATGCCCGCCGGAAAATTATTGGCTTCTACGACAACCGCAACGCCCTGAATCACATCAGCGACCTGCTGCGGGCGGCCCGCAACGGCGTTCAATAAAACATCGCGCCTTTGCCTTTTTCACGGAACCATTTCGTGATGATGTCCTTGTGGCCTTCCTCGACGGGCAGGCCGGCATGGAGCGTGTCGTAGTTCGGCAGGCCGTCCGCATAAAGGTTGTTCCAGATCACGGCCTTCCCTTTTTGCGGCTGGAATACGTGGTTAAGCTTGATGAAACGGGTGCCGCCGCCTTTGGGCACCGTGTTCAGGTAAACCATAAAAGTCCAGGTGCGGTTTCCCCTGTTTCCGGCGTACTTGACGTATTCGTCCGTGCCCGGCTCGAAATAATCCGTGTGCTGCTTGAATTCCTGCTTCACTTCATAATGCTGCCCCTGAATCCCCTCCGAATAGGGAAGCCGGATGCCGAGAGTGCGGGCAATTTTTTCATCCAGCTTCTCGACATATTTATTTTTGAGCAGGGACAGATCGCAGGTGCTGCTGGTCCTGTAATATTTATCCGTCGGCGATTCTATGGTGACGGTCGACGGACGCAGGTTCTGCCGGATAAGCTCGACGATCGCATCGCACTCCGCGCCGGACATAAAATCGTCTATCGTATAGAGCTGCAGTTTGTCCGATAACAGTTGCTGCGCGTTCAGTCCGCTGTCAATGCGGGTGATCCTAGTCGCGGCAATAGCTTTGTGATCGCTATCGTATTGGTTTTTCCCCTCAGGGCCATCGACCAGAAAAGATGAATGGGAGGGGAAATGCTCCCCCATGCATTCTTCAATGGAGGCCAGCGTGAATTCATTCTTGAGCAGGATTCCCAGCAGTTCTTCGGTATCGCACTTACGTGCGATATTCTCTTTCAGCCAGGATTTCCATGAATCGTCCAGACGGCGCTTGCCCATGGAAGCCTCAGTCACTGTCAGGCTGCGTTGCGCGCACGGGAACGTTTACCACCGCGTTGCCGTTGTACATCCTGACGGTGGAGCTCTTCTGGTTGGTTTTCGAGGCGTTCATCTCGGCGGTGATTTTCTTGATAACATCGCTGGTGGTCACATCCGTCACCAGCGGCGGCGGCAGGGCGTTCGGGTCATCCTTTTCCCCCAGCCGCCGCAGCGAGAGGGAAAGCTCGCCCATCTGTCCCGCCAGCGCCAGTTTTTGCGCGCCTTCCATATCCACTTCCAGTGTTACCGTCTTTGCTTCCTTGGCCTCGTGAGTGGAATCCTTGGAATTCTGGTCCACCGCCAGCACCTTGACGTTGCTGAGAACCAGCTGGCTGGCCACCCTCTGGACAATCTCGGGGGCGAAATCCTGGGCAGAGCCGACGAGTTTTGCCGCATAAGCCAAAATCACGTCTACATGGTCGCCGGGCGCGACAAACCCGCCTGCGCCCGTGCTGACCCGCACCGCCACGGCCACGGCGCGCATGCCCGGCGTAATAACCGCCGACAGGAAAGCCCCTTTTGTGTCGGTGATCAGGGATTGCATCGTGATAGGCTCGCCCGACTCTATATCACGGCGCAGCGGGGAATCGTAAACCGCCAGCTTCGCCGGATCCGGCTGGTCGGCTTTTTTGATGAGGCCCTTAAAAGAGGCGTCTTCGGACCATGGCTGCCAGCGCGTGTCCTCCGCTTTGAGCTTCTGACCGATGACCAGCAGCTTATTTGCGACCAGCACTTCCGTGGAGGCTTTCGCGGATGCGGTCTTCTTCGGCGCAAAGGCGACCGACACGATCACGCCCACCAGCGCCGCTATGGCCACCGCGCCACCCAGGATCATTAGGACATTCTTATTCATGGCAACCCCTTAATAAAAAACCCTTTTTCAGGGTAGCACCCCCGTTTGCGGCCAGCAAGGGAAAGTTATCGTCTGTCAGTGGCCATGAGAGTCGCAGCTATGACCATGCGGGCACGGCGTCGGTGTAGGAGCGGGCGTCGGAGCCGGCGTGGGTGCCGGAGTTGGAGCCGGCGTGGGTGCTGGCGTGGGCGCGGGTGTAGGTGCCGGTGTAGGGGCGGGCGTGGGTGCCGGCGTCGGTGCAGGTGTAGGTGCCGGCGTCGGCGCTGGTGTAGGCGCAGGTGTGGGGGCCGGGGAACAGTTGTTGCCACCATTATTACAAACAGTAGGAGCCGGCGTGGGAGCGGGCGTAGGTGCTGGTGTAGGTGCTGGTGTAGGAGCTGGTGTAGGAGCTGGTGTAGGAGCTGGTGTAGGAGCCGGTGTCGGCGCTGGTGTAGGAGCAGGCGTCGGCGCAGGAGTAGGTGCCGGTGTCGGTGCAGGAGTAGGTGTTGGCGTGGGTGCCGGTGTCGAGTCCGGTATCGAGCTTTGCGAGTCTGATGACAGGTTTATGGTGGCCCAGGAGACCGGCAGGAAGGGGAGGATGGCATGGTAATCATATGTTCCCTGAACATCCACTAGTTTGACGCCGGACTGGGTTACTCGGGCGATTGTCACAGTTAGGCCGGTTGGATCCGCATATACGTTGGCCATGCTCGTCTGGGCGTAGGTTTTCAGGTCGTCGTCCGTGGCCTCGGTATGGGTCAGGGCATAGCGTGTCGTGCTTTCCATGGCGTATTGCAGGGCGCTTTGCGTCCAGAGGACGCGGCCGGACTCCATGATACCGAAAACCATCGTCAGGAACACTATCGAGATCAGGCCGAATTCCACGGCGACCACGCCGTCGTCGCCGTTGAGGTACTTATAAAATCCGATTTTTCTCAGGTAATTGATTCTCATGTGTTCACCGTGCGTACTGCAGGCGCGAATAGCCTGTCAATGTTATGTTGTCCGGTATTCCCGGGTAGGTCAGAAGCGGCTCGTAAGTACCCTGGATTGTGACGGCAAAAAAACTTCTCAGGTAGTCATTGCCGGCGCAGTTGCCCGAGCAGGCGGCCACGGCGCCGCCGGAACATTCGCAGATTATTTCCGGCGTATAGGTGACGGGAGGCGATGCAGTAAAGAGGCTGCTGTGCGCGATGACATTCGCCTGAACGTCGCTTTCCTGCCCGCCCTGAACGACGTATTCCACCGCCCGCCGCGACAGCTCCTGTATCTGCATTTTTTTTGTGATGTACAGGCCGTAATCAACCATGCCGATCAGCATCAGGGACAGCACGGGAACGATCATTGCAAATTCTATGGCCGCCACACCGGCGCTGTCCCGCATCATCCGTGCAAGATTGTAAAGCGTTTTTGTCATGTCAGATCACCAGCCTGACGGCGGCGGCGCCGATGGCCCGTGTGCCGTGACCGTCACAATTGCTGCCGATGGTCGGATTGCCGTGATAGGTGATTGTTTTAGAGATGATTTTGGAGCATATCTCTGTTGCACTGGTGACGGCGGTGTTGCCACCGAAGTCAATGCCGCAACTGGGAGTGTAAATCGTGCCATCCACTTGCAGCCCCGCCGTTCCTGTAATTGTATTGTTGCCGCAGCTCGTCGGCGTATTTCTGTCCTGATAGATTGCGACGCCGCCGTAAGTGCCCGAAGTCGGTGCCGTGAGAGAGATGCTCCTGTTGCCGTGGACGTCGATGTTACCATACGATCCATAAGATGAGCCGCCGCTATTCGTCAGGATGATCGTGACGCCGGTGCCGGTGATGCTGCCGCCCCCTTGAGATGAAAAACTCCCGCCATCCATGTAATAGGTTCCGGGAGCAAGGGTTATTACTCCGTTGCCTCCGAAGCTGATGCCGCCGCAATAAACGCCAGGTGTCAGGTTTGCGTCACCATGGATTGAGAGCGGACCGGCGTTTTGCTGGGCATGGGTACAGGAGGAAGGCGCGCCGGTCACGGTCAGATCCGCATAAGGATCCGGTGTCTGCGATGAGTGGATGCGCATGTTGGTATAGTTAAATTCCGCCGCACCACCGACAACGTCAAAATTGCCCGCAAGGTGGACATCGCCTACGTTTACAAATACGTTGCCGTTCAGATAGAGGGAGGTGTCACTGTCGGAATTAACCGCGAGACCGCAGCCTTGCGCGTCAATGACGACCGAGCCCGATGTCGAGATGGCGTGGTTTGCCGTGGGGTCGAGGCTGAGCATGCAGAACACACCGTCGTTCGCCTCCACCTGCGCCGTGGCGGTTGTCTTTATCAGATAAACCTGACTGGTGAGAACTTTTGAAAACCAGCTGTTTGCCCGCTGCTGGAGATTCACTTGCACAGAAGGGTTGCCAAGACCGTCGCCGTCAGCGTTAAACACGACACTCAGGTTGGCGGAAGGGTCGGCCGGGTCGTAGCCGTT
>JAHFPI010000055.1 GCA_023266795.1 Rhodospirillales bacterium | reverse complement strand
ATTTTTTCAGCTTTTCATGCCCGCCAATGATGGCATCGTTCTCGTCCACGACGACACAATCAAGAAGTTCATGCCTGGTGATAAACTGCTTCATGCAGAAGACGTCCCAAGGACGCAACGTGTCGAACGCCGCTTTTCCCGGGACAAAAGAATTCACCTCATGCTTCAGCATTAGGTCGAAGCACGGGGTTCCCCAAGGCAGAGTCGCCTGCCGCGGGAAAATGGCAATGTTGTGGTAATTTTCGATAGGCGGCGTACGCCGCGCGCATGTCTTCATTTCGCACTCCATTCAAAAAATTGATCGATGATTTTTTTGAAGGCTTGCGGCCCCTGGAGGAGCCTTAGTGAAGACCTCTCTCCACTAAGCAAGACAATCGAAGGTACTTTCAATTTACGCCCGACACAGTCTTTCGTCAAGAATTTTTTGAAAACGCCTGAAAATCTGCGGTGACTAGCCCCCATCTTGTTTCCCCTACGGGGAAACAAGATGGGTTAGAGCCTTACTTCGGGACAGCCGGGGCCACGCCATGAAGCGCTCCCTGATGCGGCCTTCGAATTCCCTGCAGACTTTTTGGAAGAATATGGCGCTTTCAGCGAAAAGCGCCTGAAACTCAGCCATTTTTGGCACTGGTCATAGCAAAAAGCCTTGCTTTCCGATGAACATAGCCTGTATTTTTCGCTGGTGGCGGGAATGTGACCCGGAAGCATGGTTTCCAGCAGACTCCCATCACCGCCATTCTTAGATTGAAAGAGTTCTAATGGTTTTTATTCACGAAATGTACGCCGCATATATGTCACTGTGCTGGTTTATATCCATGACACTAGGAAATGCCCTACATCCAATTATGCCTCTTTCAATCATTGTTCCCATTATAATCGGTGGTCTCCCATTCCTCTTTGATACTAATCATTTCGAAAATTTCAAAAATAATTTAGACAGAAAATATTTACTTTCTTTTATGCCTCTATTCTGGGTAGTGATTGGTTTTTGGGGTGGAATTTTTAGGCATGAACGCGGACATGAGGCTTGGCCTCATTTTATCTCGTACATAGCCGGGTTAATTCTTATAGGATTTTTTGTATACGGATTATTTTTGATACACAAAAACAAAGGATATAGACGTGCCACAACATACTTGTTCATAATCAACCTCTACTTTGCGCTCACAATTTCTTTTATAGCGGGTATGTCGATTTCAGACGTTTCGCTATAGTTTTGGAGAAAGGTTCGCAATAGACTACATCCACCGCCATTCCCCCGCTCCCCCAAGCTCCCAATTTTTTTTCTACCGGACATCCGACTGGCGCGGCTGAGGAAATATGGCGGGGATTTTGTTATTCGCACTTTCAAGGTTTTACGGCCATTTGCCCATCATATTGTTAGCATGCTAACTATATGCTATAATGATTATATGGGTGCGATTCGAGAGGCGACATGGAAGATGATTTAAACAGCAGCTTTGGTTTTGTCCTGCACGACATCGCCCGCCTGTTGCGCAAAAATTTTGACAAAAGGGCGCGGACACTCGACCTGACCCGTTCGCAATGGTCGGTCATCGCCCACCTTATGCGCCACGACGGCATCCAGCAAAAAATGCTGGCGGAAATTCTCGAGATTACACCCACCACTCTGGTGGGGCTTGTTGACAGGATGGAAAAATCCCGCTGGCTGGAGAGGCGCGACGATCCGTCCGACCGCAGAGCCAAGCTCCTGTTTCTGACGCCAAAAGCCAAGATTGTCTTTGAAAAGCTCAAAAAAATGGGAAAAGAGACCCGCGAAGAAGCCTTCAAAGGCATCCGCGCGGACGAGCGCGAAGCCTTCATGAAAACCCTGCTGAAAATCAGGGACACCCTGTCTGACAAAAAGCAACCGTAAACAAGGACAGCCCGCTTGACTGAAAAAGAACAACATTTGCACAAGCCCCCTGTAACGCCCCCTAAAAACGGCGGGCGGCGCGCCCTGATCTGGGGAGGCCCGCTTATAATTGCCGCTGTCGGCGGTTTTCTTTATCTTGACGGCGGGCGTTTTGTAGACACGGACAACGCCTATCTTAAGGCCGCAAAGGTCTCCATCAGCGCGGAAGTGTCGGGAAGGATCGCTGAAGTGGCAGCGGCGGATAACCAGCAAACCCAAAAAGGCGCGCTGCTGTTTCGCGTCGACAAGGCCCCTTTCGAGATCGCCGTGCTCGAAGCCACCGCCAATCTTGCCAATGTCCGCAGCGAAATAGAAGGTATGAAGGGCGACTACCTGCAAAAACAGGCAGCCTTCGAGAAGGCGCAGGAAGACCTGAATTTCCAGGAAAAAGAATACGTCCGCGCCCGTGGCCTGAAAGCCAACGGCACGGTTTCCGTGTCGCATTTCGATGAAATCGAAAAAAACAGGAATGCCGCCTCGCGGGAAGTTGAATCGGCGCGGCAGGAAATGGCGGCGGCGCGGGCGCGGCTGATCGACCCCGATCTCGCCGTCGAGGAACACCCGCGTTACAAAGGCGCTTTGGCGCACCTTGACAAAGCGCAGCTGGATCTGCAAAAAACCGACGTCACGGCGCCCATCGACGGAACCACCGCCAACGTGACCATGCAGACCGGGGAGTATATCATCACCGGCGTCCCGCTGTTCAGCATTGTCGATGGCCGTCATATCTGGATAGAAGCGAATTTCAAGGAAACCGACCTGACCCACGTCAAAAAAGGCCAGCCGGCAACGGTGGCGGTCGACACCTATCCCGGAAAGGTCTGGCAAGCCCGCGTTGAAAGCATCACGCCTGCGTCCGGCTCCGAATTTTCAATCCTGCCCGCGCAAAACAGCTCCGGAAGCTGGGTCAAAGTCGTGCAGCGCATCATGGTCCGGCTGGAACTCGATGACGGCAAGGAGGCCCTGCCTCTTGCCGCAGGCATGAGCGCGACAGTCAGCATTGACACCGGACATACCCGGTTTGAGCGGATACGCGCCGGAGACCAGAGCTACTAGAGGAAAGGCCCATGACCGCAAGCACCGCCAATGCCGTGCCTTTCAAGGGAATGATCACGCTCTTTGCCATGCTCGCCACGATCATGCAGGTGCTTGACACGACGATCGCCAACGTCGCCCTGCCCCATATGCAGGGAAGCCTTTCCGCCACGCAGGACCAGATTACCTGGGTGCTGACATCCTACATCGTCGCCTCGGCCATTGCGACGCTGCCGACGGGCTGGCTGACAGGGAGGTTCGGCAGGAAAAAAATCTTCCAGATCGCGATTATCGGCTTCACGCTGACATCGCTGTTGTGCGGCATTGCCACCTCCATTGAAGAAATGGTCATGTTCCGGCTTTTGCAGGGGCTTTTCGGCGCGGCGCTGGTGCCGCTGTCGCAGTCCACGCTGCTGGACATCAACCCCAAAGAAAAGCACACCTCGGCCATGGCCCTGTGGGGCGTAGGCGTGATGATCGGGCCGATCCTCGGGCCCACGCTTGGCGGGTATCTGACGGAATATTATAACTGGCGCTGGGTATTTTACATCAACTTGCCTGTCGGGATTATCTCTTTCCTCGGCATTACCGCGTTCCTGCCAGAAACCGAGCGGCACGACCGCCCCTTTGATATGTTCGGTTTTTTTACCTTGAGCCTCGCTATCGGCGCCTTGCAATTGATGCTTGACCGGGGCGGTCAGACGGACTGGTTCAGCTCGAAAGAGATTTTGTTTTACTGCGGGCTTATCGCGGCCTGCCTGTGGCTGTTTGTCACGCATTCTGTTTTTGCCCGGCATCCTTTCCTAAGCCCTGCGCTGCTGCGCGACAGAAATATGCTGACAGGCACAATCTTTATCTTCTTTGTCGGGATTATCCTGCTGGCGACGATGACCCTGCTGCCACCCTACATGCAGAATGTAATGGGATACCCTGTGCTTGATGTCGGCATTCTTATGGCTCCGCGCGGCATCGGGACAATGGCCGCAATGATCTTCGTGGGCAAGACGGCGGGAAAAATAGACCCGAGAGCCCTGATTCTCCTGGGACTGGGCCTCACGGCCGTCTCGCTTTGGGAAATGACCGCCTTCGCCCCCTTTGTGCCGGAGGCCATGCTCATACGCACAGGTGTCGTGCAGGGGTTCGGCCTCGGGTTCATTTTTACGCCGTTAAGCACGCTCTCGTTCTCCACCCTCGAAGGAAAATTAAGAACGGAGGCCGCCGGCCTGTTCAGCCTTATGCGCAACACGGGCAGCAGCCTTGGCGTTTCGATCGTCATCTCGCTTCTAGGCAAGAATATCCAGACCAACCATTCCTATCTGGGAGAAAATATCACCCCGTACAAAATGGGCATTGCCGCCAACCATGTGTCAGAAAATACGATTCCCGGCAGCCACGCCGCCCTTGCCCTGCTGGATGCCGAAATCAACAGGCAGGCGGCGACGATCGCCTATATCGATGATTTCAAGGTGATGATGTGGGTCGTCATCGCCATCATGCCGATGGTCTTTTTACTGCGCAACCCGCATCACAGGAAATCAGATGAAATTCCCGAGATGATCAGGAAATAAAAAACAAAATCCACAGCTGCAAGCGCCCTAATTCAGAGCAGCTTCGTTTGCTCAGCACACAAACAATGGAGCTTTTACGAAGTAAGAGACCGCTTCTTTTTTCCGATGCTCTTTTTAACAGTTTTCTTCGACATCTGGCCGTCTATCGCTTTATCCAGCAGACGGCGCACATGAAGAGGATAAAGCTTGGCGCCTTCCGGCGAAAGCTGGTACCCGGTCACGCCAAGCGCACGGCAGAGCTTGAGAAAAGTGTTGATCCCGGTATTAGGATTTCCCTCATGTTCAAGAATATCCCGCACAGCGGTGATGTTCAGCTGCGCTTTCCTTGAAAGGCTTGCAGGGTTGAGCCCCTCCCGGATCATATAAAATTTCAGTCGTTTCTTGAAAGTATCCATTTGATGCGTTTTCCCTAAGTCTGTAGCGCAAAAATATGCTACTAATAAAACCAATGAAGTCATGCTGATAATAACAAGTTTGGTTGTCATTTGTCAATAATAATAACAACTAAATTAAGGCTACTTTCTGATCGTTTCATGATTATTATAGGAAAATTAGGATTGCGCGCTTGAAATCATTTTTTTCTTACAATTAAAGGTATTCATTTTATGGGGATTGTTGGGGAACGGGCCAAGTCGCGCCGGAAGGCGCTGGGGCTTACCCAGACGAAGGTTGCGCAAGCCTGTGGAATTACGCAGCAGGCCTACGAAAAACTGGAAAGCGGCGAAGTGCGGCGGCCGCGTTATCTTCTTGAACTTGCGGATACGCTGGAGGCCAGCGCAAAATGGCTGCTGACAGGGGAGAACCCGCCTCCTCCGGCACATCGGCGGCTTTCGCAAAAAATCCTGACAGGTAATGGGATAGCTGTTTATAGCTACACCGCCGACACAAAAATAAAACAGTCCATCAATTGGGAGAAGGACATCCCGATAGAATGGACACCATTTTTTCCCGGTCTTGATAATTCATCCCGTTATTCTTCAGGCCTCCGCATTCAGGGGAACGATCTGGAGCCTGTCTACAGGCACGGACATACAGTTTTTATCAACAGGCAGAAGCATCCCGTAGAGAACGGGCACTGCGTCTATGAGAAGAACAAGAATATCTGCATCTGCAAATACCTCAGTCATGATAACAACAATTATTACTTCATGGATTTAAATTCCCAGGACAAAAAGAAAGTCCTCCAGAAGAAAATAGAGGGCATCTACATGATCGTCGGCGTTTTGTACCACTACTAGACGCGTGATCCGCCGGTTCAGCCGGAAACAATCCTGTCTTTGATCATTACTCTTTCTTTTCCTCCGCCGCCGCCAGTCCGGCGCCCAGCTTGCGCCGTTCCTCCGCTGTCATGCCGGTTTCGTTGCCGAGAGGCATAGTATCGTGCGCAACAGCCTGCTCGCGGATTTGCGCGGCGTATTTCCTGACCTCCCACATTTTATCGAACATGACGCCTGCGGGCGCCGCAAAAATGCCCGTATGCGTCGGCATATCGCTGTGGCAGGCGCTGCAATGCGTCCGGATGATGGCGCGCACTTCGGCAGCGGAAACTTTGTCCGTTGCAGCCACCGGCTGCGTACCGGCGGAAGCAAACAACATCACGCCGATAAACCCGGCAACACCGACAATAGGATACCAGTAATTCGTCTTGCCCTTATGATGCAGGATAAAAAACTGCCGGATCGGCCAGACGGAGGCGCTGAGGCCCGCCAGTATCAGCCAGTTATCGGCATTGCCGAACAGCATCGGATAATGGTTGCTAATCATAACGAGCAGCACCGGCAGGGTCATGTAGTTGTTATGCACCGAGCGCTGCTTGGCCTTTATGCCGAGCTGCGGAGAAGGCTTCTCCCCCGCCAGCAGGGCTGCGACGACTTTTTTCTGGTTCGGGATGATCACCATGAACACATTTGCCGCCATCACCGTGCCGATAATCGCGCCGACATGGATATACGCGCCGCGTCCTGAAAAAATATGGTTCAGTGCATAAGCCGCAGCCGTCAGCGCGGCAAACCAGATGCAGCCGAACACGCGGTTGTTTTTGCCGATGGCGGTCTTGCACAGCGTATCATAAAATACCCAGCCGCCGACAATAAAGCCGAGGCCGATAAGCGTTGCTTCCAGCGGATCGATGTCCATTTTAGCGCGGTCGATGAGATATACACTTGCGCCATAATAATAAACCAGCGACAACAGCAGGAAACCGCTGATCCATGTGAAATAGGCCTCCCATTTGAACCAATGCAGGTCTTCAGGCATATGCGCCGGCGCAACGGCGTATTTCTTTTTATGATAAAAACCGCCGCCATGCACCGCCCACAATTCGCCCGTAACACCGGCTGCCTTGTCCGCCTTGTCAGCAGGCGGCGTCTGACTGTTGTCGAGCCAGATGAAGTAAAATGACGACCCGATCCAGGCGATCCCCGTAATCAGGTGAAACCAGCGCAGCGCAAGGCCGAGCCATGCGGCAAAATCAATCTCCATGTCTATTCCCTCTCATAAGCAAGTATCATGTCATAGGCTTTCGTCGTCAGGAATTCTTCCAGCACCGGCGACATCACCAACCCCTCAAATAAACGGATGGCATCCTGCGAATATTTGTCACCCTCAAGTTTCCTCGACTCCTCTTTCAGAAAAGCTTTCATCAGGGCATCGTCAATCACCCTGCCGTCTTTTAGCTTGGCCTTATGGTGCCGCCATTGCCAGAGCTGGGTGCGGGAGATTTCAGCGGTGGCGGCGTCCTCCATCAGGTGATAAAGCGGCACGCAGCCGTTGCCGCCGAGCCATGCCTTCAGGTAAAGCAGGCCGATATTGATGTTCTTGCGCACGCCTTCCTCGGTAATCGACCCGACCGGAATGGCCAGAAGATCCTGCGCGGCGACCTTCACATCCTCCCGCATTTTGCCGAGCTGGTTGGCGCTTGGCATGTCGTGATCAAATATCTCCCGCGCCTTTTCCACCAGCCCCGGATGCGCCACCCACGTCCCGTCATGACCGTCTGCGGCCTCGCGCCTTTTATCCGCAACAAATTTTCCAAGGGCGATCCGGTTCGCCTCCTCGTCGTTTTTGATCGGAATCTGCGCCGCCATACCGCCCATCGCATGCGCCTTGCGGCGGTGGCAGGTTTTAATCAGCAACTGGCTGTAGGAATGCAGGAAATGGCAGGTCATAAGCACCTCGCCCCTGTCCGGCAGGACGCAGCGGCTGTGATTGGCAAAACGCTTGATGAAACTGAAAATATAATCCCAACGTCCGCAGTTCAGTCCGGTGATATGCTCCCGCAGCTCGGAGAGGATTTCATCCATCTGGAAGGCGGCGGTGATCGTCTCGATCAGCACGGTGACACGGATGGTTCCGCGCTTAAGATGCAGCGTATCCTCGGCATAAACCAGCACCTCGCTCCACAGCCGCGCCTCATGATAGCTTTCCAGCTTCGGCAGGTAGAAATAGGGCTTTTTCCGGTTATGAAACAGGTAAAGTCCAAAATCGAAAAACGATGCGGAAAGCGGAACGCCCTCCAGCAGCAAATGCTTTTCCTCCATATGCAATCCGCGCGGACGCACCATCAGCACGGCAGGATTGCCTTTCAACCGGTATTCCTTACCCGATGACGGATCGGAAAAATGAATTGTGCCCAGATTGGCGTCGAGCAGGTTAATCTGCCCGTTGATCTGGTTTGCCCATGTCGGCGTATTGGAATCCTCGAAGTCCGCCATAAAAACACTGGCGCCGGAATTGAGCGCATTGATGACCATCTTGCGGTCCACGGGGCCGGTGATCTCGACCCGGCGATCCTGCAAATCCTCCGGCACCGGACGGATCGACCAGTCCGCCGCCCGTATCCCCGCCGTCTCCGGCAGAAAATCCAGTGTGCCTGTTTTATCGAGCACCGTCTGACGTTTGACGCGGTCTTCCATCAACGCACGCCGCCGCGCCCCGAATTTCTCTTCCAACCCGAGCAGGAACTGCACGGCCTCAGGCGTAAAAATTCTTTCCTGTCCGGCAATGACCGGCGCGTTAACTTTTAGTCCGTATTTCATGCAGCATCCTCACGTTTTGCTTCGCGCGGCATCAGACCGAGGCTGAGCAGCTCCGCCGCGACGGCAATTGCGATTTCGCGCGGGTGTTTGCCGTTGATACCTTCGATGCCGATGGGGCAGGTCAGACGGCTGACGTCCAGACCGGCGGCGGTCAGGCGTTTCCTGAACCGCGCAGACTTGGTATCCGAACCGATCAGACCGAGATAGGCGAAGCTGCCCTGCTCCAGCGCCGCTTTAACAATCTCGAAATCAAGATTGTGGCTGTGCGTCATCACGACAATATATGTCTTGCCGGAAACATCCTGCAGCTTCGACAGGGGCCGCGCCGTGACGATCTTTTCGCAGTTCTTCGGCGCTTCCGCCGGAAACTCCCCTGCCCTTTCATCCACCCAGCGTACCTTGATGGGCAGTCCTTCCAGCACCTTGACGACTTCCTTCCCGACATGCCCTGCGCCGAACAGCAGCACCGTTTTGCCGGAAGAAACGAACGGCTCCAGAAACACCGTCACCGCCCCACCACAGCATTGCGCCAGCGCGGGACCGAGAGGATAATCTTTGGTCTTTGCGGATGAGGAAGCGGAGGCAAGCAGCTTCCGCGCCTCGTCAATCGCCTGAAACTCCAGATTGCCGCCGCCGATGGTGCCGAACTGCTGGTCCGCCGTGACGACCATTTTCGTCCCCGCCTCGCGCGGTGTGGAACCCTTGGCTTCCATCACCGTAATCAGAACGCAGGGAATATCCTTATCCCGCAGGGCGGACAGCGCGGAAAGCCATTCATGACTGGCACTCATCGCATCACCGCCTTGAGCACTTCTTCCGGCGTGGCGGGGGCGTTGAGATGCGGTTTGTCTTTCACAGCGGCAATGGCATCCTTGATCGCCAGAAAAACCGATATCGCCAGCATCAGTGGCGGCTCACCGACGGCTTTGGAGCGATGGATGGTATCCTCGGGGTTATCGCCCTTGAAAAGCGTCACACGAAAATCCTTCGGCATATCGCGGCCTGTCGGGATTTTATAGGTGCTGGGCGCATGGGTTTTCAGCACGCCCTTGTCGTTCCACCACAATTCCTCGGACGTCAGCCACCCCGCCCCCTGCACGAAACCGCCTTCGATCTGGCCGATGTCAATTGCGGGATTAAGCGAGCGCCCGACATCATGCAGGATATCGGAGCGTAAAATATTATATTCACCCGTCAGCGTATCGACGATCACTTCCGATATTGCCGCGCCATAGGCGAAATAGAAGAAAGGCCGGCCTTTGGCCGCCTTCCTGTCCCAGTCTATTTTCGGTGTCGCGTAAAACCCGGTCGAGGAGAGGGAAATGCGGCTGGCATAGGCAAGCTGCACCAGTTCCTTGAACGGCATCTCCCGCCCTGCTGCCAGAGCCGTCAGGCGGTCTTTGATCGTCCGCGCCGCAGTCTGCGCCGCCTTGCCGTTCATGTCGGAGCCGCTGGAAGCCGCCGTCGCGGAAGTGTTCGGCACTTTTCCGGTGCTGGTCGCGGTGATTTTCACGCGGTCGATGCCGATGCCAAATTCATCCGCCACCACCTGCGCCACCTTGGTGTGCAGCCCCTGCCCCATCTCCGTGCCGCCATGATTGAGCTGCACGCTGCCGTCCTTATACACATGCACCAGAGCTCCTGCCTGATTGAGCATGGTCAGGGTAAAGCTGATGCCGAATTTTACCGGCGTCAGGGCGATGCCTTTTTTGAGGATTTTGCTTTGGGCGTTGAAGGCTTTTATTTCTTTGACACGGCAGGCGTAATCGCCGGTTTTCTCCAGTTGGGAAAGAATATCCCGGATGATGTTATCCTCGACTGTCATGTGATAATGAGTCAGGCAGCGTTTGCCCAGCTTTCCCTTTGCATCATAAAGATTGGCTTTCCTGACATCGAGCGGCTCTTTGCCGAGGGAGCGGGCGATTTCATCCATGATGTATTCAATCACCACCATACCCTGAGGCCCGCCGAAACCACGAAAAGCGGTATTGGAAACCTTGTGCGTTTTGCAGCGGTAACTGGTGACGGTGGCATTGCCGAGGTAATAAGTGTTATCCGAATGGAACATGGCGCGGTCGGCAATTGCATTCGACAGATCTGCCGAAAAGCCGCAATTCACCGCATGGGTGATTTCGATACCCCCGATC
>JAHFPI010000054.1 GCA_023266795.1 Rhodospirillales bacterium | reverse complement strand
AATGTTTCGACTTCCTTTGAAAAAGGGAAGGCGCGCAGGCGCAGGGTATCAAAAAACTCGCCCTTCGCCGCAAAACTATCCAGCGCTTCCCGCGTCGAAGGGGCGCTGGTGCCGAAATAGATGACGCCGTTCCTGCTGCCGTTTTTACATTTTTTGATTTCCGGCTTGGGAACCATCGTTTTTGCCGTTTCCCACTTGCGCAGCAGCTGTTTCATCGAGGCGACGTAATCGTCACTGTTCTCGGTATAGGCGGCATAAGCGTTGTGGGAGGTGCCACGGGTGAAGAACGATCCTTTGGTGGGGTGTGTCGCAGGATAAGTGCGATACCCGATGCCATCGCCATCAACGTCCATATAGCGCCCGTAGCGTTCTTTCATATTCTGCAGCTCATCGGCGGACAATACCTTGCCGCGATTATATTTACGCTTGTCATCCCATACAAGCGGTTCGGACAGGTTGTCGTTCATGCCGAGATCGAGATCGCTCATCACAATAATCGGCGTTTGCAGGCGATCCGCCAGATCAAAGGCCTCGGCGGCGAAGTCGAAACATTCCTTTGGTGTGGAAGGAAACAGCAGCACATGTCTGGTATCGCCATGCGAGGCATAAGCGGCGGAAATAATATCCCCCTGCTGCGTGCGGGTCGGCATACCGGTCGAAGGCCCGACGCGCTGGATGTCGAAAAGCACGACCGGAATTTCGGCAAAATACGCAAGACCCAGAAATTCCCCCATCAGGGAAACGCCGGGGCCGCTGGTGGCGGTGAAGGCGCGGGCGCCCATCCACGCCCCTCCGATGACCATACCGATCGCGGCCAGTTCATCTTCCGCCTGCACGATCGCAAAGTTCTTTTTTCCCGTCTTGGGATCGACCCGCAGCTTCTCGGCGTATTCCTTGAAATTATCGACCACAGAGGTCGAGGGAGTGATCGGATACCAGCCGCAAACGGTCGCGCCGGCGTAAATGGCCCCCAGCGCCAGCGCCTGATTGCCGTCAATCAGGATTTGATTGCCAATTTTGTCGGCGGGTTTTACGTGCACCCCGATCGGGCATTTGAAATTCTCTTTGGCATAGTTGTAACCCAGCTCCAGCGCATGGTGATTGGGCGGCACCAGTTTTTCCTTGCCCTTGAACTGGTCGGCGACAAGATTTTTGAGAACCTTGAAATCGACATCGACCAGCGCTGCCAGCGCGCCCACATAAATGATGTTTTTAAACAGCAGGCGCAATTTCGGATCTGCATATTCCCGGTTGCATATCTCCGTGAGCGGCAGGCCGATGTAATTCACGTCATCCCGTTTCAGACTCGGATTAAGGGGCTTGGTGCAGTCATAGACAAAATATCCGCCCGGAACGACATCCTTGACGTCTTTTGCCATGCTTTGCGGATTGACGGACAGCATAATATCCACGCTGCCGCCGCGCGTCCCGACATAGCCCTTTTCGCTGACGCGCACTTCATACCATGTCGGCAGACCCTGAATATTGGAGGGGAAGATGTTTTTTGTACCGATGGGAACGCCCATGCGCATGACCGCGCGGGCAAAAAGAAGGTTCGCGCTCCACGAGCCCGTACCGTTCACATTAGCGAAACGGACGACAAATTCATTGACGGATTCAAGCGGCTTCATCTTTTTTCCGATTTTCAAAAATTACGGGCGGCGTCCTGGGACCGTCCACATTGTATACTTTTGTCTTGTGATAGAGGAATTTCTGCATGTCCCATGCAGAAGTCGGGCAGCGCTCCGCACAGAGGCCGCAATGCAGGCAGACATCCTCGTCCTTGATCATCACCCGGCCCGTCTTGTTCGGCAGGTCGCCGGAAACGTATAAATCCTGTGTTTTATTCTTCGCCGCAGCGGTCAGGCGCGTGCGCAGTTCATCCTCTTCCGCATTCACCGTGAAAGTGATGCAGTCGGTCGGGCAGATGTCGACGCAGGCATCGCACTCGATGCATTTATCCTCGGTGAAGACGGTCTGCGCGTCGCAGTTCAGGCAGCGCATAGCTTCCTTATAGGCCTGCTGTTCGTCGAAACCGAGTTCCACCTCCATCTTGACGCTTTTAAGCGCCTTCTTTTTATCGGCATGGGGCACGGCGAAACGGTCGTCGTTGGAGATGTCGTTATCGTACATCCATTCATGGACGCCCATTTTCTGACTGACAAGCGTGGTCATGGGCGGCGGGCGGTCATTGACGCTGTTGCCCTGACAGAACTGGTGAATGGAAATAGCCGCCTGATGCCCGTGGGCAACGGCGGTAATGATGTTCTTCGGCCCCAGCGCCGCGTCACCGCCGAAAAATACTTTCGGCAGGGTCGACTGGAAGGTTTCCGCATCCACCACCGGCACGTCCCACTTCCCGAACTGGATGCCAAGATCCCTTTCGATCCACGGAAAGGCGTTTTCCTGACCGATAGCGACCAGCACATCGTCGCATTCCATTTGCACGAGAGGCTCGCCGGTGGGCACCAGTGAGCGTTTTCCCGCATCGTCGTAAACGGCTTTGACTTCTTCAAAGACCATGCCGGTCAGCTTGCCGTTCACAACGGTGAATGACTTCGGCACATGATTTTCAAGTATGGGAATATCTTCGCCCCGCGCGTCTTCGATCTCCCACGGAGAGGCTTTCATGGTCTTGATCGGGCTGCGCACAACAACGCGCACGTCATCCCCGCCGAGCCGTTTGGCCGTACGGCAGCAGTCCATCGCCGTATTGCCGCCGCCCAGCACGATGACCCTTTTACCGATTTTCTTGGTGTGTTCGAAGGCCACGCTGGCCAGCCAGTCGATACCGAGGTGGATATTGGCTTTGCCTTCCTGCCGTCCCGGCAGATCCGGCAGGTCGCCCGCGCGCGGTGCGCCGGTGCCGACGAAAACGGCGTCAAAATTCTTTGCCAGCATTTCCTTCATGCTGGAAACCCATGTCCCGAAATGGCATTCCACGCCCATATCGAGAATGAAACCCACTTCCTCCGCCAGCACGGTTTCCGGCAGGCGGAAGGACGGGATCTGGCTGCGCATCATGCCGCCGCCGCGTTCCTGATTGTCGAACAGGACGCATTCATAACCCAGAGGCATCAGGTCGCGGATGGTCGTCAGCGAGGCAGGCCCCGCGCCGATAAAGGCGACGCGCTTGCCGTTTTTCTTCTTCGGAATGGACGGCATCATGCCTTTAACATCGCCCTTATGGTCGGCGGCAACGCGCTTCAGGCGGCAGATCGCCACAGGCTCTTCATTGCCTTCCAGCCTTCCACGACGGCAGGCCGGTTCGCACGGGCGGTCACAGGTGCGCCCCAGAACGCCCGGAAAAACATTCGATTCCCAATTGACCATGAAAGCTTCCGCATAACGCCCTGCGGCAATAAGCCGGATATATTCCGGCACAGGCGTATGCGCCGGACAAGCATACTGGCAGTCTACAACCTTATGAAAATATTCCGGGTTTTTGATGTCGGTCGGTTTCAAGAGTGGTCTCGCATCATTCAGAGTCAGAAGTTTTTACAACTATATCAGTTCAAAGCGCGCTTTAAAGTGGCGAAGCGTTTTTTCCTTACCATAAACTGGAATAGCCTTAGGCATTGAGTCTCGCCGATCATACAATCCCTTAATGCAGTCCGCCACATAAAAAAGATCCTGAATCTCGTATTTATTGCGCGGTACGGCGGCGCGGACAAAGTTATGGGGCGGGAATGTTTCCTTTTTTGTTTCCGGATTATAGGTGCCGAAAGCAAAAGCGCCCAGTTCGCAGAGCCGCACCCCCTTCAGCAGCAGCAGGGCGGTCAGGGAAATGCCGCCAAAATCGCCTTTTTTTATCTTCGTGCCATCAAAGAATTTATCCGTATCGATATAAACCGCGTGCCCGCCGAAGGGTTCAACAACGGGAATGCCCGCCTGCCGCAGATAATTCCCGAATTCCTCCACCTGCCCGATCCTGCCGCGCAGATAGTTCTCCTTGATAACGGTTTCCAGACCGATGGTAATCGTCATGATGTCCCGGCCGGAAAGCCCGCCGTAGGTCGGATGGCCCTCGACCAGAATCTGGTGGTCGCGGAGTTTCTCGAAAATATCCGGATAGCGTTTGACAAGCCGCGAGTCCTTACGGATAGCCAGCGCCCCGCCCATATTCGCCAGCCCGTCTTTTTTGAAGGAAATCGTGAAGCCGTCGCACAGGGAGAATTCTTCTTTTGCTATCGCCGCCACGGATTTGTTCTTGTAACCCTCTTCGCGCTCTCTGATGAACCAGGCATTCTCCGCAAACCGGCAGGCATCGAGAAAGAAGGGGATGCCATGCTTGTCGCACAGCCTGCGCGTATCCCTGATATTCGCCAGCGATACCGGCTGGCCGCCGGCGGTATTGTTGGTAATCGTGGAAAAGACCAGCGGGATTTGCCGGTGATGCTCTTCGAGAAGGCGCTCAAGTTTTTTGAGGTCCATATTGCCCTTGAAAGGATAACGGGGATCGCTTTTGAGTTCCTCGCTCACAAGATCGCGGGCGTCGATACGGTTGGCCTCGGCGTTGGCGCGGGTGGTGTCAAAAAAGCTGTTGGACGGGATAATCAGATTTTCGCCGGTCAGTTGCGTAAACAACGCGTGTTCCGCAGCGCGCCCCTGATGAAACAGGTAAAATTCCCATTCGTTAAAATCAATGCCAAAGGCGCTCTCCATCGCCTCCAGCAGCTTGAAATATCCCCAGTTGCTGCCATACGATTCATCGCCGAGAACCAGCGCGGAAAACTGCTCGGTCGTCAGGGTCGTGGTGCCGGAATCCGAAAGCAGGTCGCCGCCGCAGAGCCGCTCCGACGGGAACTGGAAAACGTTCCAGCCCGCCTTCAGCGCCGCCTCCAGCCGCTCCGCCTCGCTGAACGGATGGTGCAGCCGCACCAGAGAATTCACATACGAACGCGGCTGATGGGACGTTGCAAATGCAGTCAGCTTGAGCATTTCATGGAACTTTGCGACATCTGCACCACCCCGCCACATATTTGCAATAATATTACCTAAAACAGAAAAAACTGTAGCAAACCTGCCTTTTTCAAATTTGACCTAAATCAAGTAAGCTGTTTTTTAGGGGATGTATTTTCGGCCTCACACCCCAAAGGGGTAGGTTTCATCCATTGCACCCCGATGCCGATGCGGTATGGGCTCCAGTGGCTGGACAGCCGACGTTTCGTCAATATGGATTATGAAGTCAAACTGCTCCGGCAGGCAGCTCTGGAAGTAGTGGCTCTGCCGCTCTCATCTGCAACTCTGCTTTCTTTCGACATACACCGGGCCTGCGGCATGCTTCACAACATTTGCCACCTCTATCGCACTGGCATCGGCGCGGAAAATATGACCGAACGAAATAATTCCGACCACCCTTTCCTCTTTATTTTTAACCACAAGACGGCTTACTTTGTGCTGATGCATTTTTTTGGCAGCATCCTCCAGCGTATCATTTTCCCTGCAGGTGTAGACCGCCGGCGTCATGTAACCGGCAACCTTTTCATGCGCCGGTATTTTGCCCCTTGCGATGGCGCGGATCACGATGTCGCGGTCAGTGATAATTCCCACCAGTTTGTTCTCCGTGCCAACCGGCAGGGCGCCGCAGTCAACGGCCTCCATTCTTTTGGCTGCCTGCTGCAAAGTCGCATCCGGGGCAATCAGGGTTGGATGGGGCGCCATCAGCTCCCCCACTTTTGTGACGGCGAATACGATAGTCATTTCAAGCCTCCTTCATTCCGTTGTTTGATACCGCCAGAAGACCCCAAAAAAGCGGAAATATCGTTGACTATTGTCAAAAAAATACAGGTTTTCCCGCTTTAAAAAATCAATTACACTGCCTTGATCTTTATCAAATCTTGATGCCGCAAGAACGTATAGGATTCCCTTCCATGCCCCAGCAAACGGGATTAACGGAGCAGCAGGCGCTGGCGCTTTTAAAAGCCGAAGGCCCTAACGAACTGCCGCAGGGGGTGAAGCGGTCTTTTCTGGTTATCACCGCCGAGGTTCTCCGCGAACCGATGTTTGCGCTGCTGCTTCTGGCGGGAGCCGTTTATTTCGTTATCGGCAGCCTGCACGAAGCCGCGATGCTGATGCTCTTCAGCATATTTTCCATCTCTATCGCCATTATTCAGGGGGTGCACAGCGAAAATGTCCTGCGGGCCCTGCGCGACCTGACCAGCCCGCGTGCGCTTGTCCTGCGGGACGGGCAGCAGAAACGCATTGCGGGGCGCGACATCGTCAGGGTGGATGTGATCCTGCTCAATGAAGGGGACCGCGTTCCGGCGGACGGCTGCCTTGTGACGGGCCATGACCTGATGGTGGACGAATCCCTGCTGACCGGCGAATCCGCGCCGATCATGAAAGGCGACGACCAGCCGCGCATCTTTTCCGGCACACTGGTCGTGCGCGGCGGCGGCCGGGCAATGGTCACCGCGACCGGCGCGCACAGCGAAATCGGCAAAATCGGGCATGCGCTGGGCAGCATCCAGCCTGAAGCCCCGCGCCTGCAAAAACAAATCCGCAAAATCATCCATGTATTCGGCACTTTCTGCCTGATTTTTTCCGTTCTGGCCACCGTTATGTACGGGATGATGCGCGGCATATGGCACGATGCATTTCTGGGGGGGATTGCACTGGGCATGTCGCTGTTGCCGCAGGAATTTCCGCTGGTGCTGACCAGCTTCATGGTAATGGGCGCATGGCGCATCTCAAAAGTCCGCGTTTTGACGCGCCGCGCCGCTGCCATTGAATCTCTGGGCGCCGCCACCGTCCTGTGCACCGACAAGACCGGAACCCTGACCGTAAACAGGATGTCGGTCATCATGGCAGATGAAAATTGTCTGGAAGCGGCCCTGCTGGCTTCAAAGACCGATACGCTGGATCCAATGGATATTGCCGTGGCAGATTATGCCCGATCAAAAGGTGTGTCCGCATCTGTAGGAACGCTGATCCACCAATACGGACTGCGGCCTGATTTGCTAGCGATGACGCATATCTGGAGAACGCCCGATGGAAAAACCCGCATTGCCGCTAAAGGCGCACCGGAGGCCATTGCCGATTTGTGCCGGATAGATAAGGAGGCTCTTCTTCGTCGCGTGGGGGAATTCGCCCATAAGGGAATTCGCGTTCTGGGCGTTGCCGAATGCAGGCCGGAAGGGCCGGAAGAACCGCTGCCCGATACGCCAAGAGACTTTCATTTTAAACTTCTGGGACTCATCGGCTTTATTGATCCGCTGCGGGCGGAGGTGCCGCAGGCTGTGAGCGAGTGCCGGGCAGCCGGGATCAGAGTGGTGATGATTACAGGAGACTATCCGGAAACGGCGCGCGCCATTGCGGCGCAGGCCGGAATTTTATCCGGTGAAATGCTAACGGGAGGAGAGGTGGCCGCCCTCGATGAGGCCGCCCTGCAGAAGCACTGCAAAACGGTAACCGTCTTTGCCCGTATCATGCCGGACCAGAAACTGCGCATCGTACAAGCCCTGAAAGCCAACGGCGACATCGTCGCCATGACCGGAGACGGCGTGAACGACGCCCCCGCCCTGAAAGCGGCGCATATCGGCATTGCCATGGGCGGGCGCGGAACGGACGTCGCCCGCGAAGCCTCGTCGATTGTCCTGCTTGACGATGATTTCGGCTCCATCGTCCATACCATACGTCTGGGCCGCCGCATCTACGACAACCTCCGCAAGGCAATGATCTACATTATCGCGGTTCACGGGCCCATTGCGGGCATTTCCTTCCTGCCGCTGTTTTTTGACTTCCCGCTGATTCTGACGCCGATGCTGATTGCCCTCATGGAAATGGTGATCGACCCCACCTGTGCCATTATTCTGGAGGCGGAAGAAGAAGAGAAAAATGTCATGGCAAGGCCGCCCCGCCACCCAAACTCCCACATACTTTCTCCCGCTGCATGGGGCTGGGGATTATTTCAGGGGGTAACCGCGCTCGCCGTCGTCGCGGGGATTTTTTATGCAAGCTGGAAAAAATTCATGCCGGAAGATGAAATCCGCGCGCTTGCCTTTATCTCGCTCATGACCTGCAATCTGGCATTGATTTTCGTCAACCGGTCTTATAGCGCCTCTCTCCTCACGGCATTTGGAAGGCGCAACCCGACGCTGTGGGGCGGAATTTTCCTTGTGCTGGTAGCGCTGACCGGCCTGTTTAATTTTTCTCCGGCCAGAGAGCTGTTCCGGTTCGCTCCCGTCCACCCCCACGATCTGCTGATCAGTTGCGGCGCCGGCGTCTTCCTGCTGATCTTGCTTGAAAGTATCAAGTCCCTGTGGTGGCAACATCCCCTGTCGCCGAAACGGTAGCCAGCAGCGCCAGCAGCCCCTTCAGCAGGTCTATCGGCTGCGGCGGGCAGCCTTTGATGTGCAAGTCCACGGGAATGACGGCGGATACGGGGCCGGCGCAGGCGTAGCTACCGGCGAAAACACCGCCCGAACAGGCGCAATCCCCCACCGCAACCACCCACTTGGGATCGGGCGTGACGGCATAGGCGCGCTCCAGGGCAATCTTCATGTTGTGCGTGACAGGCCCCGTCACCAGCAGGACGTCCGCATGTTTTGGCGAAGCGACAAACTTGATCCCGAACCGTTCGAGGTCGTAGAAAGCGTTGTTCAGGGCGTGAATTTCCAGTTCGCAGCCGTTACACGAACCCGCATCCACCTCGCGGATGGAAAGCGAATGGCCAAGCAGCCGGCGGGCCCGCTGATCCAGCGCCTGCGCCAGTTCCGCCAGCGCGGCCGGATCCGGCTGCGGCGCGGCGATGGTCAAGGGTTTTGTTATGAGCGACTTGGCGAGGAGCGTATGCATGGTGATCCCTTATAAATCATGGCCGGAATAGGAGCAGTTGAACGACTTGTTGCACAGCGGAAAATCCGCCACGATATTGCCCTTGACGGCGACCTCCAGCAGCGGCCACTGAAACCATGAGGGATCGCGCGGATAGCAGCGGGCAATCCTGCCATCCCCGGCAAAACGCAGCCAGACCAGTATGTCGCCGCGAAATCCTTCAACCTGCGCCATACCTTCCCGCCCTTCTGATGATGGGACAGGAGACGGCAATGTTGCCATTATTTTTCCCTGCGGCAGGCGCTGCACGAACGTGCGTATCAGTATAAAACTTTGCTTTATTTCATACGCCCTTATCCACAGGCGCGTATTGACATCGCCCGCCTTGAGCACAGGAATATCAAACTCCAGCCCGTCATAAGGCGGGTAAGGCGCATGGTGGCGCGCATCGAAGCGGCGGCCGGAAGCGCGGCCAACATAGCCTCCCGCACCATAAAGCTGCACCAGCTCTTCCGACACGATGCCGGTGGTATTAGTCCGGTTCTTGATCGAGGCGGTGTCCTCATACATCTGCATCAGTTCATCGAAGCGCTTTTCGGCGCTGTCCGTCCAGTCCAGCAGCCGCACCGCCTCCGCAGCGCCCAGATCAGCGGTAACGCCGCCCGGCACGATGCGATCCATCATCAGCCGATAGCCGAAACAGGCGTCGGCATGCTGTAGCGTCTCTTCCCTGAGAATGCCGCAATGCGCATGCATCAGGGAAAAGGAAGCATCGTTGCAGATTGCTCCGATGTCGCCGAAATGGTTGGCGATCCGCTCCAGTTCCGCCATGATCCCGCGCAGATCCTGCGCCCGTGGCGGCACCTTGATGTCCAGCGCCGCCTCCGCCGCCAGCGCAAAAGCGAAGGCATAGGCAACCGTGCTGTCGCCCGAAATCCGTCCCGCCAGTTTCGCCGCCGTCGCCAGATCGGCCCCCTCGAACAGTTTTTCGATGCCTTTATGCACGTAGCCCAGACGCTCTTCCAGCCGGACGACCGTTTCGCCGTTGGCTGAAAAACGGAAATGCCCCGGCTCGATAATTCCGGCGTGAATAGGGCCGACGGGAATTTGATGTATCCCCTCGCCCTCTACGGGTAAAAACGTATAGGCCAGCGCCGGTGTGGTGGATGCGGGAACAGGCACAAACGGCGTCCGCACCGGCCATTTGCCATGATCCAGCCAGGGGCGCCTATCGGGACTGCCCTCCGCCTTCAGGCCGAAAAGATCGGCAATCGCCCGCTCCATTCTCAGTGCGGGCAGATGCTTGCGCGCAACGGAGGGGTAACTTTTATCCGGCGTTTGCAGCGTGGCGACAGATACCCCCGTGGCCGGATCATGGATGCATATATGGACACACTCCCTTTCTGCCCATAGCCCCAGCAGCGTGCTGGTTTTCGCAGCCAGTCCGTCCGCAATCTGTTCCCAGCCTTCCCTATTCACTTCTTTTTTTATCATATCTCTCCTACTTCAGTAAGGCAGCCGCCTCTTTAAACCATTGCACCAGATGCTCCGGCAGGTACAACCCTGCCGCCAGCACAAGCGCAAGATGCGCAAAAAGCGGGATATACGAAGCCGTCACCGGATGGGACACGCCCGTCGGTTCCCCGAACAGCACATCCTGCAGCCGTAAAAGTATCGCGCCGAAACCAACCAGCAGGCCGACGGCAAAAAGAACCGCCAGCCATGGATTGCCGGCAAAGGTGGATGAGACGACAAGAAACTCGCTCATGAAAATGCCGAAAGGCGGCAGACCCGCAATAGCAAGCGCGCCCAGCGCCACGCCACAGGCCAGCACCGGATGGCTGACGCTCAGGCCTTTGATTTCAGCAAACCGCTGCGTCCCCTTGGCCTGCCGTATATGGCCGACGGAAAAGAAAACTGCCGATTTTGTCA
>JAHFPI010000227.1 GCA_023266795.1 Rhodospirillales bacterium | reverse complement strand
GAATATCTTTTCAACAAGGGGCCGTATAAACTCGAGGCTGTAAACGGAAAGCTCTTCCTTCATGTTGTCGGACAGCTCAAGGGCATCCGCGTCCTTCACTTCCACGCCCAGTTTCTTCAGATTGGCCCTGAGGGAATAGACATCAAAACTATGCAGACCCGCCAGACTGTTGATGATCGCCTGATCACGCGCGGAAGTCTCCATGAAATCCGCAATTGAACCGGGAGAAACCTGCAGACTGCCGGACAGGGGGTCGTTGTGAATCTCGACCGTCGTCTCCATACGCGCATTCTTGATGAGTTTGGCATTCTTCAGCGCAGTGCTGCTCAGGGGAATACTGGACAAGGGGAGCGTATCAATCGCGTCCTTATCGGCGTTCGCGCCCTTAACGAGCTTATCGTCTTTGTCTTTTTTACTCATATCCCGCATTTTTATCCTGCCCTGCACATCGGGTAAGCATATATAGAAATAGTAAAGATTTCTATATATCTGTTTTTATGTATTTTATAGCCTTAGCCAGTCCGGCAGGCAGGGAGAAACTGCGCCACCGTCCGGTTGTAGAACAGAACCGGCATTATCCTCTAAAGCAGCCAGTTTAAGGATGGCCAGCCCCAGAGTCCGGGAGGTATTAACAGCGCGCATTTCGCCGATGGTGTAGCCATTCTGGGTCAGAGAGCCCTCTGCGGTCAGCAAATGGCCGGAAACAATCATCATCCTCTTCTTAACAAGACTGCGGTTATTCATCCGGGCGGTGACCTCCTGCCCGACATAACAGCCTTTGTCCCAAGAAACGGCCCGCGAATGATCCAGATTCACATCTGCCAGCGTATCAATCTCCGGTTTGATTTCCGGACTTCCCTCCGGAATGCCAAGGCGGATGCGCATGTCCCTGTAGGCTTGCGGAGAATTTTCATCCGGCGGATTTTCATTTTCGGCAAGATAAAACCTGTATCCCAGCGCCTCCAGCCGTGGATCCCGAAAACTGTCCCTGCCCTCCGGTGCATGATTACCGGCATAAACAGAAAATAATCCATGACAATCCGTTATTGTCAGCTTTGCCCGGAGCTTAAAAGCGTTCAGGCGCCGGATCAGGTCTTCACGGCGCTGCGCCTCACATTCAAGAAAAAAATTCTCCGCATCCTTGAAAATAAAAAAATCGTGCAGGAAACGCCCCTGCGGGGTCAAGAGGCAGGCGTATACAAGCTGCCCCCGCTCCAGCAGCGCCACATCATTAGTAACAAGATTCTGTAGGAATGTGGTGGCGTCCGCGCCGGACACTCTTATCAGGCACCGCTCCGCGAGCTTACATGTGAATGGGCTATTTTCTTGCGGATTTGCCATTTTTTTTCATGCTGATGCCGGCACTATTTGCTGATGTAATGTGCCGCATAAGATCCGCCAGCAGCGCATGGCGGGACTCCGCGCTTTTCATCCCGCGCAGGAATTGCGCCAGTTCCAACACAAAACGGGCATAGTCATTGTGCCAGTCGCTAGCCGCAGCCATTTCGGCAGGCGTAATACGTGGCTGCCCATCTTCCAGACGCAGAGCCTCCGCAGCATCTGTATCCAGCCTGAACAGGTTGTCGATGGACGGTGTGATAAGAGATGACGGGGCAATGCCGTTAGCCGTCAAATTTCTGACCATGCCCTGCCGCGAGACATCCTCGCCGTGAATAATAAAAATATTCTTTTTAACCGGCAGGCGAGCCTTGACCCATGCCAGCAATTCCCCCTGATCCGCGTGGGCGGAATAGGTTTCAATGGAGGCAATACGCGCATTGACATCCACTTCCTCGCCATGAATCCGGACTTTCTTCTGGCCGCTCTGGATCAGCCTGCCGAGAGTGCCTTCGGCCTGATAACCGACGAACAGCACCGTTGCCGCTGCATTCCACAGGTTGTTTTTGAGATGATGGCGAATGCGCCCCGCCTCGCACATGCCGCTCCCGGCCATGATAATGGCGCCGGATTTGATGCGGTTGAGGCCTTTGCTTTCCTCCGTGCTTTGCACATAGTGGACGTTACGACACTGGAAGCTGCACGATCCGGACATATCTTCCAGCTCGTTCTTGTATTTTTCGAAGACGCTTGTCACTTTTGTCGCCAGAGGTGAATCGATAAAAATCGGCAGATCCGGAATTTGGGTATGGTCGATCAGCCACCCGATATCCATCAGCAATTCCTGCGTCCTTTCGACGGCAAAGGCCGGAATGATGATATTCCCGCGCGCCGTGACGGCTTTCAGGATTTCGTCCTTGAGCCTGACGCGGCGGGCCTCAATAGTCGAGTCTTTCCGCGCACGGTCGCCATAGGTGCTTTCGACGACAAGATAGTCAATGTCATGCGGCGACTCCGGCGCCGGATAGAACATCTTGTTGTCGGGCCCAAGATCGCCTGAAAAAAGCATGTGCACAGGCGGGCCTTTTTCGGCGGGGATTTTAAGCTCGATCGACGCCGAACCCAGAATATGCCCGGCGTTCCAGAAACGCGCCTTCACGCCCAGCGGCAGGTCAATCCAGCCATCCATTTTGACAAAAGAAATATGGGCAAGGCATTTTTCGACGTCTTCATGCGTATAGATAGGCTCGAGCAGCGGCAGCCCGCGCTGCTGGTTGCGCAGATTAAGACGGCGGACTTCCATCTCCTGAATATTGGCCGAATCCGGCAGCATATACTCCAGCAGATCCTTGGTCGCTTCGGTCGTATGAACTTTACCTGTAAAGCCGTGCTTGTACAGCTTGGGCAAGAGCCCGCTATGGTCGATATGCGCGTGAGTCAGCAGCACAAAAGTAATATCTTTGGGATCAAAACCGAAATCGCCGTAGTTCAGCTCGCGTACCGTTTTCGTGCCCTGAAACAGCCCGCAGTCGATCAGGAACTGGCCGCCCGGCACGCGCAGCAGATA
>JAHFPI010000226.1 GCA_023266795.1 Rhodospirillales bacterium | reverse complement strand
AGCCGGTTTTAAAAACCGATATATCAAAATCTCCTCTTCCACCAACGATGCCTAATGTTATTGACCAGTTCGTGAAAGAGGGAATATCTTCTTCCCCTTCCCTCACAACGCAGGAAATTATCGGGGATAAAGAACCTTTTATCGGATCATTTAAAACACCAAATACACCTGCCAAACCCGATATCATCCGACAGCTGCTCTCCGCTTATCTGCCGCAAGTATTTGGCGGCAGACCGGATAGAATCGCCACACCGGAAAGCGCCGTGCCGGACATGCTTGACAATAACCTCCCGCAAATCACGCGCGCGCTGCTGCACGCCAAAGCGACGCAGCAGTTCATTCAATCACCTCCAACGACCGCGTCCGGCAGCGGCAAAACAAGCGCCTCCCCTCTGCCCTTCCCCCTTCCGGCAACACTGAATGCGCTATTCTCTTCCATGGAAAATGGGCCTGCGCAGAAGATGCCGGCCTTCACAACCCTGTTTCAGCAACTTATGCCGCAGGCATTTCAAACAGCCTCTCCCGTGCCGCAAAATATGTATCAACTGCATATCCTGAAAATATTGCCGCCGGAAACGCTGCCGGAGCAGATAAAAATTGTCCTGCAAAAAATAACGGACACCTCGCAACCGCCGCAACTGGCCAAGGTGGAGGCCGCGACTTCCGACGGACAGCCGATCCTGAAAACTGCCGATAGCCACTTTGTCGTCAAAACACCGGCCAGCATACCTGTCGGCAGTATGGTTATTTTTGAAGCGGCGCCGATGACACAGGAACAAGTCATGGAAGGCATCCTCTCTTCAAAAACTCCCGCAATGGCGGACTTCGCGCCCCTGCTAAGCGAGACATGGCCCGCCTTGCAGGAGGCGCTGCAATCCCTGCCTTCGACGGCACAGGCCGCCTTCCGCAACACATTACCGACACCGACGCCGCATCTTGTGCCGACAGCTCTTTTTTTCCTCGCGGCGCTGCGGCTGGGAACGGTTGACAACTGGCTCGGCGCCAATACGCTGCAAACCTTGCGTCAAAGCGGAAAAAAAGAACTGGCCGACCGGCTCGGCAGCGATTTCAGCAAAATCTCCAGCCAGTCGAAGGAAGTCCTGTCGGACGACTGGCGCTCCATCTCCATGCCACTCCTGCACGACGAGCAGATCAGCCAGATGCAGTTTTACGTGCGCCAGCAGTACGATCAGAACCAGAAAGAAAAAGGGGCCGGATCAAAGCCCGCCACGCGCTTTATCCTGAACCTGCACCTCAGCCGCATGGGCGAGATGCAGCTAGACGGCTATGTCCAGAAAAAGAATTTCGACATCATCCTCCGGACGGAGGAAAAACTCCCCTTCGATATGCGGCAGCAACTCATGCAACGCTTCGCGCAGGGATTGGATCAGGTGCAGATGCAGGGCGGAATCAGTTTCCAGACCAAGCAGCAAAGCTGGATCGTGCCGGAAACCGGAAACATGAAAACCGAAGCCTGAAGCTGTAGAATCAGCCGGATGCGCTGTGCGGCGGCGTATCGTTGTTATTCTGCTCCGGCGCCAAAGGCGTTTCGGCAGCTTTCGCCAGGCGATCCGTGCGGCGCTGAGCCTTTTTAACTGCCTTATCCAGCTCGTCGCCCGTGCACAGCCCGATGGACACCGGATCAACCGGCTTCAGGGAAGAAATTCCCGGATGCGTTTTATTGCGGATAGCGTCGACGGTCGGCTTGGTGGAACCCACCAGACGCGCCACCTGCACATCAACCAACTCCGGATATTTTTTGATCAGGAACAGAATGGCGTTCGGCTTTTCGGCACGCTTGGTGACGGGCGTATAACGCGGCCCCTTGGAGCGGGCGCGGGGCTTCGGCAGGTCGTTCTTGAGCATTTTGAGGCGGGCATTGGTGTTTTTCTCGCAGCGGGCTATTTCTTCCGCCGTCAGTTCACCGCAAAGGATCGGGCTGGTGCCCATGATCCCAGTGTTCACTTCGCCATCGGCCAGCGCCTGCACTTCCAGCGGATGCAGGTTGCAGAATTCGGCAATCTGGTCAAACGTCAGGGCGGTGTTGTCCACCAGCCAAGCGGCGGTTGCTTTGGGCATCAGGGGATAGGCTGCCATGTTTTAAATCTCCTTAAATAAAAATGTCTCCGTTCAGCGCCATCCTTTAGGAACGGCGACGATTGAGGTAGGCTTCAATCGATTGGTGAGAATGGACGGATAATATAATAATATGTTGGAAAGTCTAGTAAAAAGTTGTTTACGTAATAATTGACATTATTTTATATTCCATATATAATAACAGTATAGAAATTTAAGCTGATTCGTTCCCATTTAATACCAAGAGGGGGGATATAAAAATGAAAGATATCAAAGGAAAACTTTCCGAGGCGTTCGGTAAAGCGGGAACAGTGTTCGATGACGTTTTTAACAATGTTCACGGACCCCTTGTTGGCGGCACGGTAGGTTTTCTGGCGGGAGGCGTGTTATGCGCTGCCACTCCCCTTATCGCCATCAGCGCCCCCGTCGTAGCCGGAGCTTTCGTGATTGGTGCCGTTGTAGGCCATAAGGTTATGCCGCCGCTCCCCTGACTTCAGCACCGCAAGATAACCTTCCCGATGTGATTCCCCGCTTCCAGATAATCGTGCGCCGCCTGCGCGGCGTGCAGCGGAAATACCTTATCGATCACCGGCTTTATTTTTTCCTTATTCAGCAGCGGCCAGATGTTTTTATGCAGGGCTTTGGCGATTGCTCCCTTATCCGCCACGCTGCGCGGGCGCAGGGTTGAGCCGGTAAGAATCAGGCGGCGTGACATGACCTGAAAAATATCCAGCTCAGTGGTGCGCCCCCTTTGCAGGGCGATGCTGACGTGCCGTCCGCCGGCTTTGAGTATTTTAAGGTTGCGCGGCAGGTAGTCCCCGCCCAGCATATCCA
>JAHFPI010000225.1 GCA_023266795.1 Rhodospirillales bacterium | reverse complement strand
GATATGGGGCTCAAGGATAATGCCATCACCCTGAAGGCGCTGAAGATCAATAAAGAGGCCGGCCTCGAAACCGCCGTTTTTGCGGAGATCAAGCCGAATCCGACCGGCAGCAACGTCACAGCGGGGGTAAAAGCCTACCGCGCCGGAAAACATGACGGCATCATCGCTTTCGGCGGCGGCAGCGCGCTGGACGGCGCCAAGGCGATCGCGCTGATGGTCGGGCAGGACCGCCCGCTGTGGGATTTCGTCGATGAGGGCGATAATTACCTGCGGGTAAAAGAATCCGGCATGGCGCCGGTAGTGGCGATCCCGACGACGGCAGGCACCGGCTCGGAAGTCGGCCGCGCCAGTCTCATCGTCAATGAGGAAACCCACACTAAAAAAATTATTTTCCATCCGAAAATGCTACCCGCCGTGGTGATTTCCGATCCGGAGCTGACCGTCGGCCTGCCGCCGCATATCACGGCGGCGACGGGCGTGGATGCTTTTGTGCATTGTTTCGAGGCTTTCTGCGCACCCGGTTTCCATCCGCTGGCGGACGGCATTGCGCTTGAAGGCATGCGCCTTGTGGCCGAGTACCTGCCGCGCGCCTACAAAGACGGCACAGACATCGAAGCGCGCGCGCATATGCTGGCGGCGGCCTCGATGGGCGCGGCGGCCTTCCAGAAAGGCCTCGGCGGGGTGCATGCGCTGGCGCATCCGCTGGGCGGCGTCTACGACAAGCCGCACGGGTTGCTCAACGCCATCCTGCTGCCCTATGTCGTGGTGCGCAACCGCACGGCGATCGGCGAACGCATGGACATTCTGGCGCGAACACTTGATCTGCCCGGCAATGGCACCGACGCAACACTGAAATGGATTCTCGATTTCAGGAAGCAGCTCGACATCCAGCACACGCTTGCCGATATCGGCGTGCCCATAGACCGCGCCGGAGAAATCGGCATCATGGCGCTAGCCGACCCTTCCGCCGGCGGCAATCCCCTGCCCCTCAGCGCCAGCGACTATGCGGAAATTTTTAAAAAGGCCCACGCCGGCAATTTGTCGGCGTAAATTGCCTGTTTGCGGCATAGTTTGAATAACAAAATATCATTATAAAACAAATATTTAAACCATATCCCGCTTGGCACAATCCTTGCTTTGTATTTAAAAAGGGGGCGCATCCTGCGCCGGTTCAAGGGGGGATATATGAAAGATACATCCGGACTTTCTTTGCAGACGCTGTCCAGACCTTCGGTATTAGGGGGCGTGCTGGGCGCTTTTCTGATTGTCAGCGCAGTTGCGCTCAGCACCAACCATTTTATCGCTTTCTTCAGCCTTGAAGGGTTAATGATCGTCATTGGCGGCGTGATGGCCGTCGCCTTCATGAGCTTCCACGCCAACGACGTGCATGAAGCCCTGCGCGCGATCCGCAACATGTTCCGCGAAGCTTCCGCCACCCACGACAACCTGCATCACGACATGGCGGACATCCTCGCCTGGGCGCGCATCGTCAGGGAAAAAGGCATGCGCGGCCTTGAATCAAACATCGGCCGGCACGGCGTCGACGACCCGTTCGTCAACTACGGGCTCAACATGGTCATCAGCGATTACACGCCGGAGGAAATCCGCTCCATGATGGAAACGGCGGCGGACGCCTATTACGAGCGCGACAGCGTTCCGGCGCAGGTGTTGCAGGCGATGGCCAGCCACGCGCCCGCTTTCGGGATGGTCGGCACGCTGGTCGGCATGGTCACGATGTTGTATAACCTCGGCGATAACGTCACCGGCATCGGCGCCAGCCTCGCCGTTTCGTTCCTGTCCACGCTCTACGGCGTCGTGACGGCGCGGATGATTTACATGCCCGCCGCCGCGAAACTCACGCAGAAGCTCGACAGCCAGCGGTTCCGCAACCAGCTTATCACCGAGGGCATGGTGATGCTGGTCTCCAACAAATCGTCCATCTACATACAGGACCGCCTGAACAGCTTCCTCCGCCCCGAAATCCACGACAGCCTGAATACCGCTGCCTATGACAGGACGGTGCAGAAGCTGCAGGTGATCCGGACATGAAATACCACCGCCAGAGAAAAAGGCCGCAGCCGGTCACCACCGACGACTGGCTGATGACCTACGCCGACATGATTACGCTGCTGCTGTGCTTCTTCGCCGTGTTCCTGTCCGTCTCCGTCCCGAAAAAGGACAGCGTCGGGCAGGTGCAGAAACTGCATGTCGAGCAGGCGTTCACCGCGCCGGACTATTTCGAGCAGAACGTCGCGCTGCGGCAGGCGCCGCATATCGTCATCCCGACGGAGGAAATGATCGGCGACCGGATCACCACGCTGGAAATGAGCAGCAACGCTTTCTTCGACAGCGGCTCCGCCACGCTGACGGAAGAAGGAAAAACCATCCTCGGCAAAACAGCCGAAACGCTGAAATCGGATAAATACCGGGGCGACGAGATCACCGTCGAGGGCCACACCGACGACACGCCGGTCAGCACGCCCCAGTTCCCGTCGAACTGGGAGCTGTCATCGGCCCGCGCCGCCGCCGTGGTGCATTTCTTCCTCGATCAGGGCATCGACCCGCAAAAACTCCGCGCCGCCGGCTACGCCGACACCTACCCCAAACGCCCCAACCGCGACGCCCACGGCAACGCCATTCCGGAGAATCAGGCGCAAAACCGCCGTGTTGTGATCAGACTGGAGAAGATTGAAAGGGCGGAGTAATATTTATCACTCTTCCCCCTTCCGCCGGAAGGCTTCGAGGCCGATGGCGTCCATGGCTTGCGACTCTTTGAAGGTGCGTTCTTCGGCGGCGAGGCGGTCGCGTTCCTGCTGGGTCATTTCGTATTTTTTCAGTTCGCTGAAAGTCTCCATCATGCTGTCCTTGGCGGCGGCGACCTGTTTTTCCAGCACAGCCTCCTGCTCGTCCAGCCCTTTCCGC
>JAHFPI010000224.1 GCA_023266795.1 Rhodospirillales bacterium | reverse complement strand
GGTTCCTCGCTGCCCTGCTGCACGATGCTTCCGAATACGTCGTGGGCGACATGATTTCTCCCTTTAAGAACGCGCTCGGCATTGATTACCGCGCTTTCGAGGACAAGCTGATGCAGGCCATCCACATCCGCTTCGGCCTGCCGGCGGTTATTTCGCCCCAGTTAAAAAAATTCATCAAGCGCGGCGACAAAGACTCGGCCTATCTCGAAGCCACCCAGATCGCCGGATTTGCCGATGCGGAAAGCCGCAAAATTTTCGGCCCACCGCCGGTTACCGTCAAAGACTGGGTCATCAGCCCCCTCTCCGCCAACGAAGCCGAAAAACAGTTTCTGGAGAGGTTTTACGCGATGGTCGAGCAAAGCGAAACGGCGGCGGCGTAAACCGCATTTACCAGCCCAGTTTACCGTAATATTTTCAGAGCCGCCTACTTCAAAAGACTTTCCGGGATATTCAAAAGATTGCCCCCGGCAGATCCTCCAACGATTTTTGGTAGCTCACCGTTCCATTTCTGCACAGCCTCATACATTATGAGTGACTGGTTCTTGGTCAGGGCTTCCGTCTTGATCAGCATAGCCTCCGCATCGGCCTTGGCGGCGATCACGCGCTGGTTGGCCTGCTCCTGAACCTGCACGGTCTGGTTCTTGGCCATTTCGGCCTTCTGCACGGCGACCACTTTCGCTTCCACCGCCTGCTCGAACTCCTGCTGGAAATCGATATTCGTGAGAGAAAATCCCGTGATGGTGAGGCCTCTCTCCTTGAGGCTTGCGGCGATCATCTCCTCGATATCCTGCGAGGCCTTACCGCGGTTGGCGATAAGCTCCAGCGCCGCCCACTGGCCGATGATGTTCTTCATGGAGGATGTGACGACCTGCGGAATCAGGGTGTTCGCCCAGAAGATGCCCACCTGGGTATACATTTTGACGGAGGCATCGTTGTTGAGCGTATAGGTCAGCGCGTATTTTATTTTCGCCTGCTGCACGTCCTTGGTATAAACCTCCGTTTCATCCTCCAGCTTCTGGACGCGGTTGTCCATCTGGATGATGCTGGTCGTCAGCGGAAACACGATATAGAGCCCCGGCGGGTAAGCCTCGTCGGCGACCTTGCCCAGCGTTTTCTTCACGCCGGTATGGCCCGCATCGACGACAATGATTGTCGAGGAGAATATCCAGATACCCGCGATAAGCACGATACAAATCAAAATAATTTTAGTGAGAATACCCTGTTGCATGATTGACAGTCCTTTGTTTGTGTTGGAGATAACAGATTTAATCAGTCTCTTGTTGTCGGCCATTTTTTCAGCAGGCGCAGATGTTTTTTTCGCAGACAGTTCTTTTTCAGGCTTGGTTCCCAGAATGAGTTTCAGGCTTGTCACGGCGGTCAGTAGCAGAAAAACCCCCGGCAAAGGATGTCGGGAAAACAGCAGAAGGATGCCGGCAAGGCCGATGCAAATATTGCAAAAAACAGGAAGCTTTTTCGACTCCGGTTCCTGCGGCGGTTTCTTCCGCGCGTTTAAGCCAATCATAATGTTAAAAGCCGGCATGACCGCCAGTATCAATCCAAAAAATATGCCGCCGGGCTTGGAGAAACTTGCCGCAGCCACAAGGATGCTGAAAAGCAGCGGCGGTATATTCAATAAAATGACGGCCAGTGCGAGCATGGTTCCTGAAAAATCCCCTTCCGGTTTCATCTTTATAGCAGGATTTTCTCCTTCCCTCGAATCTAAAACTGTTCTATATATGTTCTCATGACGGAAACCTATAATAAATCCATCCGTGTGCGTGGCGCGCGGGAACATAACCTTAAGAATCTTGATGTCGATATCCCCCGCGACCAGTTGGTGGTGATTACGGGATTAAGCGGTTCGGGCAAGTCTTCGCTCGCCTTCGATACGATTTATGCCGAAGGCCAGCGCCGCTATGTCGAAAGCCTCTCCGCCTATGCGCGGCAGTTTTTGGAACTGATGCAGAAGCCGGATGTGGATTCTATCGAGGGATTATCGCCCGCCATTTCCATCGAGCAAAAAACCACCTCGCGCAACCCGCGCTCCACCGTCGGCACCGTCACGGAAATCCATGATTACATGCGTCTGCTCTGGGCGCGGATCGGTGTGCCCTATTCGCCCGCCACCGGCAAGCCCATCACCAGCCAGACCGTCAGCCAGATGGTCGACCAGATTCTGGCCATGGGCGACGGCACGCGGCTCTACCTGCTCTCGCCCATCGTGCGCGGCCGCAAGGGCGAATATAAAAAGGAGCTGCAGGAGCTGAAGAAAAAAGGCTTCCAGCGCGTCAAGATCGACAAAAAGTTTTACGAGCTGGACGACCTGCCGGAACTCGACAAGCAAACCAAGCATGATGTCGCCGTGGTCATCGACCGCCTTGTGGTCAAAAAAGATATCGGCAATAGGCTAGCGGATTCTATCGAAACCGCGCTGAAATTTTCCGACGGCCTGATTATCACCGAAAATGCCGACACCAAAGAGGAACATATTTTTTCCTCCAAATTCGCCTGCCCCGTCTCCGGCTTCACGATTGCGGAGATCGAACCACGGCTGTTCTCCTTCAACAACCCGCACGGCGCCTGCCCGGCCTGCGACGGCCTCGGCAACAAAATGCACTTCGACCCCGATCTCGTCGTGCCGGATGTCATGCTGTCGCTGACTGACGGCGCGGTGGCGCCCTGGGCGGGCTCCTCCTCCAGCTATTACGAACAGACGCTCACCAGCCTCTGCCGCCATTTCAAGGCCAATATGGGCACGGCATGGGAAGCTCTCCCGAAAAAACTGCAGGAGTGCATCCTCTACGGCTCCGGCAAGGAAAAAATCACCTTCCGGTATAACGACGGCACGCGCGACTATCAAAGCACCAATCCGTTCGAGGGGGTCATCCCCAACATGCTCCGCCGTTACCGCGAAACGGAAAGCTTC
>JAHFPI010000223.1 GCA_023266795.1 Rhodospirillales bacterium | reverse complement strand
ATTCAGCTACACCGGCCTCGACGACTTGCAGCGGACGACGGCCGTCAGATTCTCGGCACCGCCCGAAGAATGTGCCGCAGGCACGGCAAAATTTAATCTGCACATCCCCCTGCACGGCACGCAAATCCTTTATACAAAAATGGGTGTCGATACGGGCGCCGCCGCCGGCATGTCCAAAGAAGTTTTTGAAAAGACGCAGAAGGAAGCTCTGGCGTTTGTCCAGCAGCACCTGGAACGCCGCCCCAAAATAACCTCATCCAATAAAGCCTTCGACCGGTGGGTGCATCAGAACGCCGTGGACATCATCCTGCTGACGACCGAGATGAAAACAGGGCTTTATCCCTACGCTGGCATTCCGCAATACAGCGCCGCGTTCGGGCGCGACGGCCTTATCACAGCCTTCCAGCTGCTCTGGCAGGATCCCGCGCTGGCAAAAGGCGTCCTCTCCCTGCTGGCCGCTAGGCAGGCCGACAAGACCAGCACCTTTCACGACTGCGAACCGGGCAAAATCCTGCATGAGATCCGTCTGGGGGAAATGGCCAATACCGGAGAAAGGCCGCATTCCCCCTACTACGGCTCGGCGGATGCAACGCCGTTATTCATTTTTCTGGCGGGTGCCTATTACCGGCGCACGGGAGACGACGCGTTTATAAAATCAATATGGCCCAACATCGAGAAAGCCCTGAACTGGATCGACCAGTATGGCGACAAGGACGGCGATGGCTTTGTCGAATATCTGCGCGGCGCGGAGACGGGCCTGAGCAATCAGGGGTGGAAGGATTCAAAAGACGCTATCTCCCATGCCGACGGCACGCTGGCGGAAGGCGCTATCGCCCTTTGCGAAGTTCAGGGCTACGTCTACGCCGCAAAGCAGGCCGCCGCTGAAATGGCGCGTATGCTGGGTAAAAACACCATGGGCGTCCAGTTGGAAAAATCCGCAGAGGAACTGAAAGAAAAATTCAACAAGGCCTTCTGGTCCGAAGAACTCGGCACCTACGCGCTGGCGCTCGACGGGCGTAAAAAGCCCTGCCTCGTGAACAGCTCCAATCCGGGACACCTGTTGTTCTCGGGTATTGTTCCTGAAGGCCGCGCCGTAAAGGTCGCCGAAAAACTGATGTCCGCCGAAATGTTCAGCGGCTGGGGCATCCGTACGCTGTCGACGGCGGAAAAGCATTATGAGCCGCTCAAGCATCCGGCGGGTTATCACAACGGAACGGTATGGGTGCATGATACGGCGATCTGTGCCGCAGGGTTCGAGCGCTACCATATGGAGGATAAAGCCGCCCGCCTTCTGACCGCGCTTTTCGAGGCCTCCCCCTATTTCCCCAACATGCGCCTGCCGGAATTGTTCGGCGGTCTTGCGCGGGACACACGCGCAAAAACAGGGCCGGCATTTTACCCTGTCGCCTGCAACCCGCAGGCCTGGGCCAGCGGCGCGGAATCCATGCTGCTGCAGGCGATGCTCGGCATCCGTATCGACGGCAAGAATAAAAGGATGACGGTTGAATCTCCCCGCCTGCCCGTATGGCTGAACGGCCTTTCTATCCAGGACCTGAAAATCGGGAATTCCGCAATTTCGCTCAGGTTCCAGCGTCAGGATAAAGGGGTGAATGTCACGGTCGTTAAAAAGTCGGATGACATTGATTTTCAAGTCATTGATAGGAAAAAGCGCGAAGATAATATCCTCCCTAAACGCAGGACAAAAAAAATCTAATGAATTCAAAGCGGAATTCCGCTGGAGCTTTCCGAAAAAGTTCTCTTTCTTGATTTAGGTCAATAACGGTACTGATACGAATGGCTACGATGCCCACATGCTGACCAAAGAACAAACACGCCTGATCGAAAAATATGACCGGCCGGTGCCGCGCTACACCAGCTACCCGACGGCTGTGCATTTCACGCAGGAATTATCGCCGTCTGATGTTACCGACCGCCTTTCCGCTTTGAACGGCAGCAAACCCATCTCGTTGTATATCCATATCCCTTTCTGCCAGCAGCTTTGCTATTACTGCGGCTGCCATACGCGAGCGATAAATGATTACAAGCCGATAGAAACTTATCTTGAGCTGTTACTTAAAGAAATTGACCGCGTCGGCAGTTACCTCACGCACCGCGTCCCCGTCAGCCGTATCCACTTCGGTGGTGGCACGCCAAATACATTACGTCCCAATGATGTAGAAAAACTTCTTAAGAAAATAGATGAGTTTTTTACCCTGTCTCCCGCCACGGAAATCGACATGGAGATGGATCCGCGCATTCTGAGTCAGGAAATCGTCAAAGGTTACGCAGCTCTCGGCCTGACGCGCGCCAGTCTGGGCGTGCAGGATTTAAACCCCGAGGTGCAAAAAGCCATTAACAGAATTCAGCCGTTCGAGCTGGTGCGCGACAGCATGGAATGGCTGCATGCCGCCGGCGTCAAACAGGTCAATTTCGACATGATGTACGGCCTCCCTCTGCAAACGCCAGGGGCTGGAGCAGGCGCTGTCCCTCGCCCCCAGCCGCTTCGCCATTTTCGGTTACGCGCACGTGCCATGGATGAAGCAGCACCAGAAGCTGCTCGAAAAATACACGCTGCCGGACGGCATGACCCGATTCGGCATGAACGAGATGATGCGCGGGATCGTCACCAAGGCCGGCTATCAGGCCATCGGCATCGACCACTTCGCCGTCAAGGACGACTCCCTCGCCAAAACATGGAAGGCGCACAAGCTGCGCCGCAACTTTCAGGGTTATACGGATGATCCGGCGGATACGATCATCGGCCTCGGCGTTTCCTCCATCACCAGCTTTCCGGACGCCTATGTGCAGATGGCCACGCATATCCGCGCCTACCGCGAAAAGCTGGCCGCAGGCGTCCTGCCCGTCACGCGCGGGCGCATCCTGACGGCGGACGATCAGGAGCGCCGCGCACTCATCAACCAGCTGATGTGCT
>JAHFPI010000222.1 GCA_023266795.1 Rhodospirillales bacterium | reverse complement strand
GTCGTCAACGAAGGTATGCTCGATCTGGGAGAACTGGTGGCGCAATACCTGTCGCTGGAGCTCGACCCCTATCCCCGCGCGCCGGGCGTGAGCCTTGCAGCACAGTTGGCCGAAGTCGGCGGCGACTCAAAAAACCGCCCGTTCCAGATATTGCAGAAATTGAAGACGGAAAAAGACGAATAGCCTTAATCCCACGCCATGGACGGGCTGCCGGGCTTTCTAATTCTCCTGTTTTCCGGTGCGCGCATGAGACTGTTGGCGGCAGCGACTGCCTTTTCCATTCTGGCTTTTAACCCCGCATGGGGTTCGCTCTGCGCCGTGTTTTCGAGACTTTTTGAATAGGACTCAATATCCTCAAGCAGGCGGATGGCTTTATACTTATCAAACACATCTGCCGGAACTTTTTTATATTCAAGATAATCCAGCTGTAAAGATTCAAGTAAATAGACACGAGTAGCCACGGAAATTATTCTAGATTCGTCGGAGGATTCTTTTTTCTGACTTGTAGATACAAAAGGCGATGACTCCCGATAAATTCCCTCAAGACGGGCGGAAAATTTTTGCGTCAGCACACCCGGTTTTTTCGCCCAATACTGGTTTAAGATCGCGGCACCAATGACGTCCGGATCGGAAGACAGCCCTGTTTCAATAAGCACTTTTGCTATGCCTAGCCCCAGTTCAGCGCGATTTGTGAATAAAGGATCGACTTTGATTTCCGTCGCCCTGATTAGTTCATAAGCACCCCTGATGACCGGATGTTCAGGTAGACCAGTTTTCTCAAAAAGAAGAGCCTCCTGCGTAGTCCGCACAAGATATTCCAGCGCCGTCCGTGCCGTCAGAAGGCTGCTTAACGCGGCGTGCACCAGCCCCTGCTCCAGCGTATCGGGAATAACGGCAAGGATATTTATTTCATTCAAGTCAAGCTTTGTCTTGATGTCCTGATATTTATAAACTTTTTTATCGGTTATCTCTTTACGAATGCCTTCAAGACCGATGATCGAATGAGCAAGGAATATCTGCCTTTCCCCTTCCGTCCGGTAAACGGGTTTCTTGATGTTCATGCTGTGGAAGCTCCGCATATATTCAGCCGCCTGAACGCTCACCGTTTGTTCAAACGTTTCCGGCTTGTAAGGGATAATCATGCCGTCCATCAGAACGCAAGCGGCAATCGCATCGGGATCCGGATTCTTGGCGTATTTCGAGAGGATTTCTCCGGTCCTGACCGCCTCTTTAGCAAAATCATTCCCGCCGGAAAAGAAGCCGCGCATAACACGATAAGCCTTTTTTACGGTCGGATGGCGAAGAAGTTCTGTATCTTCAAATTTCACTGTCTACATCCTTACTATGGTTGGAATGGCGTGGAGCGTTTGATAAACGGCTTGCCCCCCTTCGGGGTTTGAAAATTCATTTTTTTAAGTCCGTGTTTCACTTCGGGAGAGCTCATAAACAGCTTCCACAACAATCCGGAACGGTGATTTTCGATCATCACGACAATGGGGCCCTGGTCAATCCCGAGGTAGCTGTTTGCATACCAGTTGGTGCTTTCGTTGAAGGCATCGGTAAATCCGTATTTACCCCATATTTTCCCGCCGAGATCTTCATAAAAATGCCGGAGCGCCTGCATAGAGTATTTGGGTGTGTAAGGAAAGGATGACAGAGCCGCCGTAGGAGAAATAACGCCCGTATCGTTGGCCGGAGAATGCGCGGCGTATCCGTTGTGCTTGTCGCTGGAGGTCAGTCCCCAGCAATCCGGGCCATAGCCCGTGTGCTGATGGGGATTCCGGATGCAGTGGGCGCGGTTGATCAGGGTGTGGTTGCGGTTCTGCTCCCAATAGTCGGCGTATTTATCTTTCAGTCCGGCGGGGTTCAGACCCAGAAAAGAGTAGTGCGCCATAAAGAGAGGGCCGCCCTGCGCGGGGCCGAGCGGCAGATGAATGCCGTCATATGAGTTCCCATTTTTAAAATCCGCGCCCTTGGCCCAGCACTCTTCATAGATACGCGGGGATACCGGATGCGTCGGCGAAGCAACGGCGAGAAGATGCGTGACGAGGCTCTCGTTCCATCCCTCAACGGGCAGGCTCATGTCCCAACCGTGCTGCGGGCTCCAGTGCCAGTACAATTTGTCCGAGCCGTCCTTGGTATGCCAGTCCCACTCCACATTTTCCCACAGCTTGTTGATTTTTGCAGACACGTCGGAGGCTTCAGGCCGCGCAGAAAAATACTGGCGGGCAGAGAGTAGTCCCATTATCAGGAAAGAAGTTTCGACAAGGTCGCCGCCGTCATCTTTGCGCGAAAAGGGGATGGTTTTTCCGGTAGCACCGTTCATAAAATGAGGAAAGACACCGTGATATTTTTCGGCACCCTCAAGAAAATCGACAATTCTTGTCACTCTTTCGAGGAGCTCATCCTGCGACAGCCAGCCTCTTTCAGCGCCTGCGATCATCGCCATAATGCCAAAACCTGTGCCGCCTGTCGCCACGCAATCAGGGCCGTACTGCGGGATGGGATTGCTGCGTTCCCGCGCCATGCCGCTGACAGGGTGGGCAAAGTCCGTGAAATATTTTAGCGTCTGACTCTGCACAATATCCAGCAGTTCATCGTTGGAGAGTTTTTTTACGCCTGATTTATGGTTGAAATATTTTTTCATGCCATACCCGGCTTGTGATGCACGGGTTTGGACGCAGCGCGCTCCCAGCACACCGTTGACGCCTGCGTATCGGCTGAACTTGTGCCGATATGGATAGTGAAGTCGCCCGGCTCCCAGTCGTGAACCAGATCGGCGTTGTAGAACTTGAGATCTTCGGGCTTTATGTCGAATGTGACATTCTTCTGCTCGCCGGGCTGCAGGAAAACTTTTTTGAAGCCCTTGAGCTCTTTCACCGGACGCGTACAACTGGCCACGGGATCTCCTATATAAAGCTGCACAACTTCCT
>JAHFPI010000053.1 GCA_023266795.1 Rhodospirillales bacterium | reverse complement strand
AGAAGCCAGCTACCCCACCAAAGAAAAGGGGACTGACGCTATCCTTTATAGCGACCAGAAACGCGAAACCATCTGGGGCGGGGATGAAACCATCGGCAGCAAGATTTTCGGCAAGGACGACGACAAAACCGGCAGCTCCGGCGGCATCGGCGTCAACAGCTTCCTGTGGCGCGCCGCGCTGGACACCATCTCCTTTATGCCGGTCGTCTCGGCCGACCCTTTCGGCGGCGTTATCCTGACCGACTGGTATGAAAACCCCGAGACCCCCGGCGAGCGCTTCAAGATGAATGTCTATATATTAGACAAGCAGCTGCGGGCGGACGGCGTCCGTGTGTCCGTTTTCAAGCAAAAGCAGGAAAAGAACGGCTGGCATGACGTTAAGATTCCGCCTGACATGGCCACCAGCATCGAAAACACCGTTCTGACCCGCGCGCGTGAGCTGCGCGTCGCACAAATAGGGGCGCGGAAGGGCTGATTTTATACACAAATGTCACCCCTGCGAAAGCAGGGGCCCAGTTGGGCCTTTGTGCCTGAATAAAAAACACCAACTGGATCCCCGCTTGCGCGGGGACGACAAAGAAGGAAGAGGATCGAGATGCAGGACCGCTATAACGTCAAGGAATGCGAAGCCCGCTGGCAGAAAGTCTGGGAAGACCGCAAAGCCTTTAACGTCACGGAAGCCGCCGGTAAGCCGAAATTCTACGCGCTGGCGATGTTCCCCTACCCGTCCGGCCGGCTGCACGTCGGCCATATGCGCAACTACACCATGACGGATATCGTCGCCCGCTATAAGCGCGCGCAGGGATATAACGTCCTCAACCCGATGGGCTGGGACGCCTTCGGCCTGCCCGCCGAAAACGCCGCCATCGAAAACAAGACCCACCCCGCCGCATGGACCACCGCCAATATCGCCGCCATGAAAAAAGACCTCAAGCTCATGGGGCTGGCCATCGACTGGACGCGGGAAATCGCCACCTGCGTGCCGGAATACTACAAGCATGAGCAGAAATTCTTCCTCGACTTCCTCAAGGCGGGTCTCGCCTACCAGAAGGAAAGCATGGTCAACTGGGACCCGGTCGAGAATACCGTCCTCGCCAATGAACAGGTCGTTGACGGCAGGGGCTGGCGCTCCGGCGCTCCCGTCGAGCGCAAAAAACTGGTGCAGTGGTTCCTGAAAATCACCGCCTTCGCCGACGACCTGCTGGACGGCCTCAAGGAACTCGGCGGCTGGCCGGAGAAAGTCCGCCTGATGCAGGAGAACTGGATCGGCAAATCGCAGGGGCTGAAATTCTTTTTCGACATCGTCGGCCCCGGGCGGCGTCAGCTGGAAATATTCACCACCCGCCCCGACACGCTGTTCGGCGCCTCGTTCGTCGCCATCTCGCCTGACCATCCGCTGGCGGAAGAGCTGGCCGCCAAAAACGCGGGCATCGCCGACTATATCGCCGAATGCCACCGCACCGGCACCAGTGAAGCCGTCCTCGAAGCAGCCGAGAAAACCGGTTTCGACACCGGTCTGCTGGTCGAGCATCCCTTCATCAAAAACAAGACCCTGCGCGTCTTCATCGCCAACTTCGTGCTGATGGACTACGGCACGGGGGCGATCTTCGGCTGCCCGGCGCACGACCAGCGCGACCTCGATTTCGCCCGCCGCTACCGCCTCGACGTCCTCCCCGTCGTCATCCCCGACGATGCCGACCCGAAAACCTTCGTCATCGAAAACGAGCCCTATACCGGCCCCGGGCATCTCTACCATTCCGACTTCCTCAACGGCATGCACGTCGCCGAAGCCAAGGCGGAAGTCATCCGCCGTTTCGAAGCCGCCGGCAAGGGCGAAGGCACCACGCTTTACCGCCTGCGCGACTGGGGCGTCAGCCGCCAGCGCTACTGGGGCTGCCCGATCCCCGTCGTCCACTGCCCGAAGTGCGGCGTCGTGCCGGTGGCGGAAAAAGACCTGCCGGTCACCCTGCCGCAGGATGTCGATTTCACCAAACCCGGCAACCCGATCGCCAACCACCCGACGTGGAAAAAAACCGCCTGTCCCGCCTGCGGCGCGGCTGCCGAGCGCGAGACGGACACCTTCGACACCTTCTTTGAAAGCTCGTGGTACCAGTTCCGCTATACCGACCCGAAAAACGCCGCGCGCGGCTTCGACAAGGATAAAGTCGCCTACTGGGCTCCCGTCGACCAGTACATCGGCGGCGTCGAGCACGCGGTCATGCACCTGCTCTATGCGCGTTTCTTCACCCGCGCCCTCAAAAAATGCGGCTACCTTGATTTTGACGAGCCGTTCAAAGCGCTGTTCACGCAGGGCATGGTCGTGCACGAAACTTACAAGGACGAAAAGGGCAAATGGCTGTTCCCGCAGGAAGTCGAGCGCGGACACAACGGCCAGTGGATTAAAAAGTCCGACGGCACGCTCGTCGAGGCCGGACGCATCGAAAAAATGTCCAAATCCAAAAAGAACGTCATCGGGCTGGAAGAAGTCTCGGAAAATTACGGCATGGACGCCGCCCGCCTGCTGGTGCTTTCCGACAGCCCGCCGGAACGGGACGTCGAATGGACCGAAGGCGGCATCGAGGGCGCGTGGAAATATATCAACCGTTTATGGCGACTGGTGGCGGCGGCCTCATTCGATGGAAAGGATGGCGATGTCGACACCATGCGCCGCAAGATCACCCGCACCATTTTTGACATGACGCAGGACTTCGATAAATTCCATTTCAACAAGGCGGTGGCGCATCTGCGCGAGCTGAGCAATGCGCTGGAAGCGTTCAGCGACGACGGCGCCGTGCTGAAAGAAGGCATCGAGGCCCTCGTCCGCCTGATGTCGCCGATCATGCCGCATATCGCCGAAGAGCTGTGGCTGCACCTCGGCCATAAAACCCTGCTGGTCGACACGCCCTGGCCGCAGGCCGACGCCGCCCTGCTCGCCAACGACACCGTCACCATGGCGATACAGGTCAACGGCAAGCTGCGCGCCACCATCACCCTGCCCAAAGACATGGACCAGAAGCTGGCCGAAAAAGCCGCGCTGGACGAGCCGCAGATCCAGAAAGCGCTGGACGGCAAAGCGCCGCGCAAAGTCATCGTCGTGCCCAACAGGATTATCAATGTCGTTGTTTAAGAATAAAAAGCGCTGTCATTCCGGCGAAAGCCGGAATCCAGTGCGGTCTGGCAAGGCTCCGGCTTTCGCCGGAACGGCAATGCTGGTAATTTCTCTTTTTCTTTCCGGCTGCGGTTTCGAGCCTATGCTGTCCGCCAATAATACCGGCGCGAAGGAAATCCTTCTTTCCACCCCCGACATCGACATCGCCAATATCCCCGACCGCGACGGGCAGTATCTCCGCAATCTGCTCATCGACCGGCTCTACGTCAATGGCCGTCCCGCCGACGCGCCCTACCAGCTGAAGTTCTCGCCGCTGGGGAAAAGCATCGTCAATCTGGGGGTGCGGAAAGACGCCACCTCCACCCGCGCCCAGATGCAGATCACCACCCAGATGCAGCTGATCGACAAAGGCACCGGCAAGGTCCTTTTGCAGCGCGATTTCAAAACCGCCGGCGCCTACAACCTGCTCGACAACCAGCTGGCCACAATGGTGTCGCAGCAGAATATCACCGAAAGCATCCTGCAGGAACTGAAGGACAGCGCCGTGACGGAGCTTAACCTCTATTTCCGCCGCAAGGCTATGTCCGCGCCGCTATGAAAATCGCCCCGAAGAATATCGAGGGATTCATAAAAAAACCCGCGCCGGAGACGCTGGCCATACTGGTTTACGGGCCGGATGAAGGACTGATCCGCGAACGGCTGGATCTGCTGACCAAAAATATCGTTGCCGACATCCACGACCCCTTCAACGTTGCGGAATTTTCCGCCGAGGTGTTGAACGAAAATCCGTCGCGGCTGATGGACGAAGCGCAATCCCTTTCGATGCTCGGCGGCCGGCGGGTGGTGCGGGTGCGCGACGCCTCCGATAAAATCACCGAGACCGTCAAGGGCGTCCTCTCCGCCCTGAGGTCCGGCGACAACCTGATTTTGCTGGAAGGCGGGGAACTCTCGCCACGCTCATCCCTCCGCCTGCTGCTGGAAGGCGCGGATAACGGCACGGCGATCCCTTGCTATGTCGAGGACGCGCGCGACATCGGCCGCGTCATCGGCGACGCCCTGCGCGCCGCCGGATACACCATCCCCACCGACGCCGTCACCTATATGGCCGAAAACGTCACCGGCGACCGCGCCGTGGCGCGCTCGGAGGTTGAAAAGCTGGTCACTTATATGGGCGAAGGGAAAAAGGTTATTTCGCTGGACGATGTTATCGCCTGCGTCGGCAACAGCGCGGCTTTGTCGCTGGATGACCTGGCTAAAAACGTCGCCTCCGGAAACTTTGCCGAGGCGGACAGGATTCTCGAGCACGTTTTATCCGAAGGCCTTCCTGCCGTCACCGTCCTGCGCAACCTTCAAAACCATTTCCTGCGGCTGCACATCACCAAGGCGCGGCTGCAAAAAGGCGAAGACCTCGAGGATGCACTCAAAAAGCTGCGGCCGGCGGTTTTTTTCAAGATCAAGCCCGCGTTCATATCCCAGCTGACGGGCTGGAGCATGGGGCAGATGGAACAGGCGCTGGCGCTGCTCGTCAGTGCCGAAGCAAAATGCAAACAAACCGCCAGCGACCCGCATACCCTGTGCAGCCGCGCCGTCCTCTCCCTGTCGCAGATCGGCGCCAAGGCGACCGGTATGCGCCGGCGGGCGTGATTATTTCGGCAGGTGCCTTATCTTTTGTTTCAGCTGACGCTGTAATGTTTTTGCGGCCTGATTGTCGTTAGCGGCTACCGCCGCATTGAACTTCTCCATCAGTTTCACAGCCTGATAGGCCTGCGGGTTGGCGTGCCGCAAAACCAGCGCTTCGAACTGACGGTCCGACAGCTCGTCAAGATAGCCCGGCGCATTTTTCGTTACGCCCGCCTTCAGCAGGCTCCGCACATCGGCTATCGTAAGCTCCGAATCAGAGTCCACCCTATCGGCGGCCACATTATAAATTACACGAACATCGCTCAGGTCATAATGATCCGAAAAACTTATATCTTGAAGGGTCTCGATAAACCGCTCTTTGCAGGAACGCCGGATATTTTCTTTCGTATCCCCCGGTGGCGGTGATTTTCCGGCCGCCGCTATCGCCCTGTCAAGGGACATAAGAATCAGCGCATTCTCTATCTTTTTTTCAAAAGCAAAAGCATCCGCCTCGACAACCCGGCCAAAGATGAACGCCAGACGCGGCGTTTTGTAGAGATAATCGTCGGTTTGCGGCGGCATTCCCAGCTTCTTATACTGCCAATGGTGCCGCAGCTCATGCGCCAATGACAGCACCAGCTCCATCGGTTCCGCGAAAGGATCAACTTCCACCTCTAGTTCGCGCGGATAATAAGCCGCCGACGTGGCGGTGCCCGTCAGGGCCGCCGTAAAACGTATGTCGACCCCATCCTCCCGCGCCTGCGCTAATAGCGCGCGTGTTTCCGGCAGCTCTTCCAGCACCTTCATAAGGGTGTCCATCAACTGCTGTTTTTCTTTTTGCGGCGTTCGCGCCCATTGCAGGCGTTTCAGAAGGTTCATCTGAAGTCCTTGTGTTTAAAGCCGGTAATTTATCTTTTTCTGTATCTGCAGGCGTAATGTTTTCGCGGACTGGTTGTCATTGGCGGCCACTGCGGCATTAAATTTTTCCATCAGCTTTACCGCCTGATAGGCCTGCGGGTTGGCGTGCCGCAGGACCAGCGCCTCGAACTGGCGGTCGGACAAATTATCCAGATAGCCCGGCGCACCATCTATAACGCCCTCTTTCAGCACTTTTCTTATATCGTGAATTGTCACCCCTGTTGCGGGCTGCGGTGCTTTTGCCTGAATCCCAAAATGAAAAAGCCCTGCCGCCTCCCTTGGATCGTAGCCGTCGGCAATATTCCTTGCCCGCATGTACAAAGAAAATATTTCCTTATAGGAAAGCGGAATTTCAGTCCTGCTGATTGTAGAATCCTTACCCATCTTGGTCATGATGACATGCGGCTTTTTCCCGCCCGTTAGCGCAGCGCGCTGACCCGCCCACATTGCTTCAAAGGCAAAGGCATCCGCCTCTATAATCCTGTTAAAAATAAAGGACAGCCGGGGGCTGTTCGCCAGATCCTGCTTCGTTATCCCCAATTTCTTATACTGCCAATAATGGCGCAACTCGTGCGCCAGGGTCACCGATCTGCCGCTCAGCGATCCGAAAGGATTAACCGCTATAGAGTGTTCATCCAAAAAACCCTCAATATTCGTCCCCGCCAGGCGCGGCTCGAAATATATTTTAATATGATCTTCCTGCGCCATCTTGAGCAGCGCGCGCGTTTCCGGCACTGTTTCCAGCACACCTGTGATGGCGTCCATCAGCCGCTGCTTTTCTTTTTGCGATGTCAGCGCCCACTGTAGCTGTTTTAAAAGAAACATCCGGAACCCCTTTTTGTTCAAAGAGAGTATCACAGGGCTATATATTATGTCAATCATATATAGTAACTATTTGATATATTTAGTATTTTATTGCCGGACGCGACAGCCTTGCCAGCACATCGTCCAGCTGCTCAAGGGATTTATACTCGATGCGCAGCGTCCCAGCTGCGGAACCGGCGCTTTCAAGCATCACCCGCATTCCCAGCAGCGTGGACATTTTTTCTTCCAGCGCCAGCACATCCACGTCCCTCGGGACAAAGTTTCTGGAGACGGGTTTTTTGCCGGCAGCTTTTCCGGCAGATGCCTTCTTCACCAGTTTTTCCGCCTGACGCACACTCAGACCGCGCTTCACGATGGCATCGGCCAGCTTTTCCGCGTTATCGCTGCCGACCAGCGTGCGGGCATGGCCGGCGCTCAGCAGGCCCTCCTGCATATATTGTTTCACTTTATGCGGCAGCTTCAGCAGACGGAGCATGTTGGTGACATGACTGCGGCTCTTGCCAAGGCGGTGCGCCAGCACATCCTGCGTATGGCGGAACTCGTCCATCAGCCGCTGGTAGCCCTCGGCCTCCTCCAGCGCGGTCAGGTCCTCGCGCTGCAGGTTTTCGATCAGCGCGATTTCCAGCGCGTCGTTATCGCTCAGGTCATGCACGATCACCGGCAGCTCATGCACCTGCGCTTTCTGCGCGGCGCGCCAGCGGCGCTCGCCGGCGATGATTTCGTACATACCGCCCGCCAGCGAGCGGACGAACAGCGGCTGCAAAACGCCATGCACGGCAATGGATTCAGCGAGGCTCTCAATCGCCGCGTCGTCGAAATGGCGGCGTGGCTGGAATTTCCCCGGCTTGAGCTTGTCGATGGAAACCTTGCGCGGCGCGCCGACGGAGGATTGCTGGGCCAGCGTGTCCGCAATCATTTCGTCAGCCCTTTTTATTTTCGGCGCGAATGATGTTTCTTCGTTGCGCGCGTCCTGAAAAAGAGCATCCAGCCCCCTGCCCAGCCCGCGTTTTTTTGTGTCTCCCGCCATGATTTTTCTCCGGTTCGTTTATTTTTTTAAGTGCCGTATTGCCTGTCGCGCGGTTTTTCGCGCTGGAGTATTTCTTTCGCCAGCTGGATATAGGCCTGCGAGCCGGTGCAGTTCATGTCATAGACAATCGCCGGAAGGCCGAACGACGGCGCCTCGGAAATACGCACGTTCCTCGGGATCACCGTATCGTAAACCTTGTCGCCGAAGTGGCCGCGCACGTTATCCGACACCTGATTGGACAGGTTGTTTCTCCGGTCAAACATCGTCAGCACAATACCCATCAATTCCAGCTGCGGATTAAAACTGTTTTTGACCCGCTCGATTGTTTTGACGAGATGGCTCAGCCCCTCCAGAGCAAAAAACTCGCATTGCAGCGGAACCAACACCCCACCCGAAGCAACTAAGGCGTTTAATGTCAATAGGTTAAGAGACGGCGGGCAGTCGAATATTACATAATCATAATTGCCGGTATTCTTTTCCAGCGCTGTTTTCAAGCGGGATTCACGGTGCCTGGCATCAACCAGTTCGATTTCCGCGCCGGACAGGTGAATGGAGGCCGGGACGACAAAAAGATTGGGAACGCGGGAAGCCGCTGCCGCCTGGTCGATCTCGCACTCCCCGAAAAGCACCTCATAGGTGCCATTGGTGCGGTTGGCGCGGTCAATGCCGAGGCCGGTTGACGCATTGCCCTGCGGGTCAAGATCGATGACCAAAACCTTCTTGCCGACAGCTGCTAACGCCGTGGAAAGATTGATAGTTGTCGTTGTTTTGCCGACGCCGCCCTTTTGATTGGAAACGCTGATATAACGTGTCGACGAAGCAGAAGCGCCGTTAATGGGCACCAGAGAAAAATTATCTTCCTGAGTGGATGTGTTCATGGCTCATTTAATAAACTAAATCATGCATGGTAATCAAGAAAATATTTGTTTCACGTGAAACATGCCCTATTTTTCTTTTAAGTTATTGATTTTTAATATTTTTCCTGTTTGGTCGGTAATGCTTTGATATTGCTCCAGCGTAAAATTCCAGCGCTTTTGCGCTTTTGAAAGCTCTTCTGCCGTTTTTTCACCCTTCATAAACAAACAAGTGACTGGATGTTGCGGTGTGGTGAGTTTATCGGCCATAACCAGCAAATCTTTTAACGGGGCCAAAGCCCGCGCTGTAATGAAATCAAGGCTGGGAATAGATGTGTCTTCGACGCGGTCGTCATGGACGGTAACCTTTGTATTCGTTTCACGTGAAACCTCGCGCAGAAACGTTGCTTTACGCACGTCCGATTCAATCAAATGCACATCCGCCACGCCCAGCATCGCCAGCACCAGCCCCGGAAATCCGGCACCAGAGCCAAGGTCTGCCAGCTTAATATTCTTGTCGGGGATATATTTAATCAGCTGGGCAGAGTCCAGAAAATGCCGCACAGGCAGCTCCTCCAGCGTGGCTTCGCTGACCAGATTGATGACTTTTTGCCATTTTAACAGCAATTCACTGTAGTGATTGAATTTCTCGCGTGTTTCACGTGAAACATCGAGCCCGTATTTGGCAAAAGGATAGTTGATGAAGTCAGGCAACTTGTTTTTCCAGTTTCGGTTTGCGTTTGATATGACGCAGCAGCGCAACCAGCGCGGCGGGCGTTACGCCCGGTATGCGCGCGGCAGCGCCCAATGTCTCGGGGCATGATTTTGAAAGCTTCAGGCGCATCTCGTTTGAAAGGCTGCCAACAATTGTGTAGTCCAGATCAGTTGGAATTAACAGCGCTTCATCGCGACGGAAGGCCTTGATATCAGCCTCCTGCCGCTGGATATAGCCTGCATAACGCGCATCGATTTCAACCTGTTCGGCAATGTCGGCGGAGATCCGGTCAAGCTCCGGCCAGATCGTTTTAAGCACGTTAAAGCTGATCTCCGGATAGCGCATCAGGTCGTGCGCCGTGCGTCTTACGCCGTCCTGATTGATTTTGTATCCCAGACGCTCCAGATCAACCGGCAGGGCGGTTAGCGCTCGTACCTGCTCTCGTGCGGCGCTTAACAGCAAAGACTTCCTCTCAAACACGGCGGCACGTTCAGAACTAACACATCCTATGGAAATTCCAGCGGGTGTCAGGCGCTGGTCGGCGTTGTCGGCGCGCAGCAACAGTCGGTATTCGGCGCGGGAGGTAAACATGCGGTAGGGCTCGGAAACGCCCTGTGTGACGAGATCGTCGACTAAAACACCGATGTAACCGTCCGCGCGGTCCAGCACGAACCCTTCCTTGCTGCCAGCCGCCCGCAACGCCGCGTTAATCCCCGCCACCAGCCCTTGTGCGCCAGCTTCCTCATAGCCTGTCGTGCCGTTGATCTGCCCGGCCAGAAACAACCCTGTGACCGTCTTGGTCTCCAGCGTGTGTTTCAGCGCGCGCGGATCGATGTAGTCGTACTCAATCGCATAGCCGGCCTGCAATATCACGGCGTTTTCCAGACCGGGGATGGTCTTAATCAGCGCGGCCTGCACATCGTCGGGCAGGGAGGTCGAAATGCCGTTCGGATAAACGGTGTGATCGTCCAGCCCTTCCGGCTCGAGAAAAATCTGGTGGCGCGTCTTATCGGCGAAGCGCACCACCTTGTCCTCGATTGACGGGCAATAACGCGGGCCGGAAGAAGTAATCTGCCCCGAATACATCGGCGCCACATGCAGGTTATCACGGATAACCTGATGGGTTTTTTCGTTGGTATAGGTGATGTGGCAGCTGATCTGCGGCACTTCGATTTTCTGCGTCATGAATGAAAACGGGGCAGGGGAGGCGTCTCCCGGCTGTTCCTCCAGAACCGTCCAGTCAATCGTCCGGCCATCCAGCCGCGCGGGTGTGCCGGTTTTGAGGCGGCCCATCGGCAATTTCAGCCTTTCAAGGCTCAGCGCCAGCCCGATCGAGGGTTTTTCGCCCACGCGTCCGGCGGATTGCTGCACGGTGCCGCGATGAATGATCCCCCGCAGGAAAGTCCCCGTTGTCACGATCAGCGCGCCGCAGAAAAATGTGCGCCCCGTCGTGGTTACAACGCCGGAAACATGCCCGGATGCATCACGCAGAATTTCTTCAGCCCCGTCGCCGGATACTTCCAGATTGGGATAATTCAGCAGTATTTGCTGCATATTCTCACGGTAGAGCTTGCGGTCCGCCTGCGCGCGTGGCCCGCGCACTGCAGGGCCCTTGCTCGCGTTCAGCATACGGAACTGGATGCCGGAAAGGTCGGTGACGCGCCCCATCACGCCGTCCAGCGCGTCAATCTCCCGCACCAGATGGCCTTTGCGGAGGCCGCCAATCGCCGGATTGCAGAACATAACGCCGATTGATTCGACTCGGTGGGTCAG
>JAHFPI010000052.1 GCA_023266795.1 Rhodospirillales bacterium | reverse complement strand
TGGATTTTCCGGCGCCGGTTTCGCCGGTCAGGGCGGAAAGACCGGCAGTGCCTTCCAGAGACAGGCGGTCAATCAGGACGACATTGTGAATAGTGAGGCTGGTGAGCATGATACTTTTCAGGTTCCGGCCCTAGTTCAAAATTTTTCCAATGGTTTTATCATAAACAGAATTTTTTGGCGTCTCGGTTGGCGCATCCCCTACCAGCCGGTAGGCATCCTTGTACCAGCTGCTTTGCGGATAATTCCGGCCAAGAATGGCGGCTGACCGGTGCGCCTCGTCGACGATGCCCAGAGACAGGTAGGCCTCGGTGAGGCGCAGCAGCGCTTCCGGCACATGGGTGGTCGTCTGGTATTGCTCCACCACTTTTTCAAAACGGTTAATGGCCGCCTGGTATTGCTTGCGCTCGAGATAGTAGCGGCCGATTTCCATTTCTTTGCCGGCCAGGTGATCGAGGGTCAGGTCTATTTTGAGGGCGGCGTCCCGGGCATACGCGCTGTCAGGAAAGCGGGTCTTGATCTGTTTCAGGCTGTCGAGCGCCAGTTCGGTCATTTTCTGGTCGCGGCGCACGTCGGAGATCTGCTCATAGTAGCAAAGCGCCTTCAGGTAATAGGCATAGGCGATGTTGTCGTCGCCGGGGTGCAGTTCGATGAACCGGTCAAGCGCCAGCAGGGCGTCGTCGTATTTCAGGTTTTTGTAGTGGGCATAGCCGGCCATCAGCTGGGCGCGGGTCGCCCATTGGGAATAGGGGTAGTTTTGCTCGACGCTGTCAAATTCCTTGGCGGCTTCGTTATTGTCCCCCGCGTCCAGCTTTGCTGCGGCGCTGGCGTACATTTTTTCGACAGGCACCTGCTTTTCGGCGTCTGCCGCGTTTTTCGCGCCGCTGCATCCTGTCATCAGGAGAGAAAGAAGGCATAAAATGGCAGCGGAACGGCAAGTGTTAATCATGAGAATACTCGACATGCAGGAACAAAAGTGAAACAGACTACATGTTCTTATAGCATGGTTCGCGAGGGCTGGGAAAGGCTGAAATCAGGCGGTAACAGCCTGTGGCTGGCCGATTTCGGCATAGATGCCGGGGCGGGCAAACCTGCGTTCGGGGGACGTTTGGCCCAGGGTGATGAATTCAAATGCATCGGGTTGGGCAAACAGGGTATGCAGAACCTTGTTGTTCATGGCATGCCCCGCCTTGACGCCGTGGTAATGGCCGATCAGGGGCGCTCCGGCAAGGTAAATATCGCCGATAGCGTCCAGAATTTTGTGGCGGACGAATTCGTTCTTAAAGCGCAGGCCTTCAGGGTTAAGGATTTTATCGCCGTCGACGACAATGGCGTTGTCGAGGGAGCCGCCACGCGCCAGCCCCATTTTCCGCAGCTGCTCGACTTCATGGAGGAAGCCGAAGGTGCGGGCGGCGGCGATATCGCGGCGATAAGAGGTCTCGGTCATGCCGTGCGTGTATTTCTGGCGGCCGATCAGGGTATTCTCAAAAGAAATCTCCAACCCGTAATAAGCGCCGTCGGCGGGGCTTAAGAAGGTTTCTTTATCCCCTTCTTTGTAGGAAATAGTCTTTTTGATGCGGAGCGCGCGGCGGGGCGCGTTCTGGGAGGCCAATCCTGCCTGATCCAGCGCTTTTACAAAACAAATTGCGCTGCCGTCCATAATAGGGACTTCCTGGCTGTTAATCTCGACGACGGCATTGTCCAGACCAAGGGCGGCAAAGGCCGACAGCAGGTGCTCGACGGTGGCAACGCTGACGCCGTGTTTATTGGTGAGAACGGTGCAAAGGCGGGTGTCAGTCACAAAATTCCAGCGGGCGGGAATAGCATTCGGGCGGTCTGTGACGTCCGTGCGGATAAAGGTGATGCCGGAGGACGCCGGCGCCGGTCTGACCGTCATGGTGGCTGTAATGCCGGAATGGACGCCAACGCCTGTAATGGTGACGGGTTCCTTGACGGTATGCTGTTGGACTGACTTGAGCATCATAAAACCGCTGTTGTTGAACGCACGGGAAGACCTTCCCGCATCTCCTTGATATCAAGAGAATACCGTTACATAAAGTCACTCTTTGTGACAGTGTGTTACATTTGTAAGTGTTTGATATGTATTGGTTTTTTACTAAAAGAAAAAGCCCCGGGAATGACCCCGGGACTTTTCGTATTCGAAGATTCTTTATTTCTTGGCTTCAACGCAGATCATCGCGGCGAGCATCGCTGTGGTGACAACGCCCATGGCACTGGCCCACATCGGCACCTGATGGGTGCCGAGCATGATGACGGTGCCGGAGAAAAGCCGGTAGATATGGGCAAACATGACAGCGATAAGCAATCCTGCCGTCGCCATTGTAAAAGGTTTGTTCATCTTGTTATTCCCTTTTTATTGGTTGTTTTCTAGTTGGCCTGCCGTCTGAGGAAAGCCGGGATGTCCAGCTCGTCTTCAGCCTGCTTGCCGCCGTCTTCAGCGGAGAGTTTCGGGGCAGCTTCGGCACGTACCGGTGCCGAAACCGGTGCCGGTGTCTCGGCGCGCTGCATCGTGAAGCGTTCGAAAAGGGAAGGTGATTTCTTTACCTGCTTTTCTGCGGCTATCGGCGCTCTCGGCTGGGCGGCAACCGCCGTTTCCCCAAAGAGATCCCCTGCCGTATGCGATGACCTGGGATCAACCGGCTTCGGCGGAATGAAGTTGTTGCCGTAGCGCTTTGCCACCGGCGCTGTTGGACGCTGGATGGTCTGCGTTTGTGACGGTTTTGTCCAGGTATCCTCAACGCTGACATCCGCTTCGTCCAGCTTCCGCGCCGTAGCGGTCGTGGCATAAGTGGTGGCGGCGGTGTGACCCATCGTCATTTGCGGCTCCGGAGAACGCTCAACCTGCGGGGCTTGCGCCATAGCGGGTTGTGCCCTGTATCCGGCGGTATGCTGTGACGGCAGGATAGAGGAAGGAATGCCGCCGTTGCCGAAGTCCTGACGGGTCGCGCTCAGGCCGGTTTTTTCATATCCGGTATAGCCCGTTGCGGCAGGTCTCGCGGAGAGAGAGGCTGGCTGACGGCGTACAGGCGCTTCCGCGACCTGTGACGTCAGGTGCAGCGGGCGTGCCGTCTGGGCGGCATTGACTTCAATGCCGGTGGCCACGACGGAAACGCGCATTTTGCCTTGCAGAGCCTCGTCAAAGGTGGAACCGAAGATGATATTGGCGTCCGGATCGACTTCATCACGGACACGGTTGGCCGCTTCATCAACCTCAAACAGGGTCATATCGAGACCGCCGGTGATGTTGATCAGCACGCCGCGCGCGCCCTTCATGGAGATATCGTCGAGCAGCGGGTTGGAAATGGCAGCTTCGGCCGCTTCCACCGCGCGGCGGTCGCCGGAGGCTTCGCCCGTGCCCATCATCGCCTTGCCCATTTCGGCCATAACGGCGCGGATATCGGCAAAATCGAGGTTGATAAGGCCCGGCATGATCATCAGGTCGGTGACGCCGCGAACGCCGGATTGCAGCACTTCGTCGGCCATCCTGAAGGCGTCGGCGAAGGTGGTCTTTTCATTGGCGATGCGGAAAAGGTTCTGGTTCGGAATGATAATCAGCGTATCGACATGCTTTTGCAGCTCGGCGATGCCCTGTTCCGCCAGTTTCATGCGGTGGGAGCCTTCGAAGTGGAAGGGCTTGGTGATCACGCCGACGGTGAGGATGCCGGCTTCGCGGGCTGCCTGTGCGATGACGGGAGCCGCGCCGGTGCCGGTGCCGCCGCCCATGCCGGCGGTGACGAAGACCATGTTGGAGCCTTCGAGGATCGACAGGATCTCGTCGATGCTTTCCTCGGCGGCCGCCCGGCCGATTTCGGGGTTTGCCCCCGCGCCCAGACCACGGGTCACATTGACGCCGAGCTGGATTTTATGCGTGGAACTGTTGCCTTCCAGCGCCTGCGCGTCGGTATTGCAAACAAGAAACTCGCAGCCTTCAAGGTGCGAGTTAATCATATTATTGACAGCATTTCCGCCCGCCCCGCCGACACCGACAACGGTGATCCGGGGTTTCAGGCGGTTATTCTGGTTTTGCATTCTTATATTGATCATTTTTTGTTCCTTCGCTTCGTGACAATGATGATACTACTTGCTCTATTGTGCGTGTTCCAGAGTCTTCATGCACTTAACTGCATTTTTTTATTACTTTTTTTGTGACTCAAAACTCAGAAAAGAATCAGGAATTTTCCCTGAATTTTTTTTGTCGGTATGGAAAAACAAGTCGCTTGAATCGTTTACCAGTTCTCCTTCAACCAATGCGTTACCTTCTGCAGCACAGGGCTGTTAAAAGGCACCGGGAGACTGAAGGTGTGCCCCGATGATGTGAGCGGTATTTCGTCCGCATGTTCAGCGGCGTAGATCAAAAGGCCGGCGGCGGTCGAGAATGCCGGGCCTCCTGTCGCTTCTGCGAGTCCTTTGATGCGCTGGGGCCTGCCCAGACGGATCTGTTTGTCGAGAATGAGCTGGCCGATGTCGCACAGCCCCGGCAACTGCGAGGCGCCGCCGGTCAGGATCACGCGGCGGCCGGCGATCTGGTTGACGCCGCTGTCGACAAGCTTTGCCCGCACCAGTTCGAAGGTTTCCTCGATGCGCGGCTGGATGATTCCGGTCAGCAGCGAGCGCGGCACGTAATTCGGCAGCGAGTGCTCTTCCTCGCCGATCGGCGGCACGTCGATGATGGCGCTGTCGTCCATGCCCGTCGTATGGGCGCTGCCATAGAGGGTCTTAATGCGTTCCGCGTCGGTGATCGAGGTCGTCAGGCCGCGCGCGATGTCGTTGGTGACGTGCTGGCCGCCGACCGGCACAGCCGCGCTGTAAACCAGCCTTCCCTCGAAGAAAACGGCGATTGAGGTGGTGCCGCCGCCCATATCGATGACGGTGCAGCCGAGCTGGAGTTCGTCGCCCACCGGCGAGGCGAGGCCGGAAGCATAAGGGGTGCTGCAAAATCCGTCCAGCTCCAGATTGTTCTGTCCCACGACGGCCGCCAGATGACGCAGCGCCGAGGAAAGGCCGGTGATCGCCGTGATCCTGACACCGAGGTTTTGCCCGATCATGCCGCAGGGTTCCTGGATACCACGGGTCTGGTCGATGGTATAGCCTGCGGGAATGACGTGTATCAGCTCTTCTTTTCCGGGTACAACGACGCTGCGGCTGTGCGCCAGCGCGCTGTTGATGTCGCGTTCGGAAACTTCATGGCCGGCTATTTTGACATCCACGGACAACTGGTGCGGGATGGTCTGCATACCCGGGACGTTGACCAGCACGGATTTCAGCTGTTGCCCCTGCATCCGGTCTTTGGCCATCATTTCTGCGGATTCAACCGCGTGGGCGACGGCTGTTTCGGCCGCCCGCAGATCAACGATGTTGCCGGATCTGACGCCTTTGGAGGCCTGATGGCCGATGCCGATGACTTCGATGCTGCCGGGGCCCTTCACTTCGGCGATAAAGCAGCAGATCTTGCTCGACCCTATATCGAGCGCCGCGATGACATTTTTTTCTACCCGCATGTCCGTCCGTTGGATCTGGATGCTTTTTTATCTTTGGTCATCTCTGTTTCTTATTCCTTTTATTATATGTTGGTCTTCACGGTATCGGCAGCCGGCGACACCATCATCTTCTCTGGCTGCCGCAGATCGATGCTGACGATATTCCGGTCAAAAATATGCTTCTGTTCTTCGGCGGTCGCCAGACGGCGGAGCGCCAGTTCCGTGTCCTGCTCCGGGAGTTTGACGGCGATGCCATTTTGCAGGCGCAGATCCCAGCGCCGCCCGCCGACGCGGACGGCGGATACCAGCAGCGCCGCGATTGCAGGCTCTGCGTTCAGCAGGTCAAGGAGTCCGGCGGTGGATTGCGGGGCGCTTTCACCGACCACCAGCGGCAGGCTTTGCCAGGCATCGAGATTGTCGGAGGTCAGGACAACACCGTCGCGGTCGATCACGGAAATTTTTTGCCGGTATTGCCACAGCGCGGCGGGCGTGCGCTCCTTCAGTTCGACGATGATTTTATCCGGCAGGCGCCGCGAGATGGAAACATCCTTGATCCATGTGATATCGGCGAGGGATTGCTGCGCCTCGGCGATGTCGACACCGAAAATGGGCATATTTTCCTTGATGCTGAGATGGGCGAGCAACTCTTCGGCGGGGATTTGCTGCCGCCCTGTGACCAGTATGTCTTTTACTTTAAATCCGGCGGCGGCGGTTCTGTCGAGCGTTTGGGTTACAACCCATGCGCTGATTTTTTTGAAGGAGCCGCTGTGATAGCCCGTAAAACCCGCCGCGCCGATCAGCGCCACAACCCCTGCCAGCAGGCCGAATTTCCGCAGCCGCAATAGCCGCAGCCGGGCGTTCCGCCGTGAACGCGAGTCGTCGATTTTCTTCCGCTTGAAAAACTTCAAACCCCAGCCCCCATCTTAACCTATGCGTGGCCAACCCTAAGAATGGATTGCGGCGTTCTCCACCAGCCACGCAACAAGTTCCCCAAAACTCATCCCCACATGAGCCGCCTGTTCAGGTACCAACGACGTTGGCGTCATTCCAGGCTGTGTATTCGTCTCCAAGTAAAACAGGCCGGAAATTCCCGGCTCATTGTCATTATACCTGAAATCGCTGCGCGTTACACCTGTGCATCCCAATTTTTCATGGGCAAAGGCGGCGATGCGCAGCGCTTCGTCAAAAACATCTTTGTTGATCTTCGCCGGAATAACGTGCGTTGATCCGCCGGCCACGTACTTCGCTTCGTAGTCGTAAAAGCCCGAAGCGGCTTGTATTTCCGTAACAGTAAGTGCGCGAGCCTTTTGCTTGGACGTACCCATGACCGCCACCGACAATTCTTTGCCGGGGATATATTTTTCCACCAGCGCATAGGGGCCGTAAGACCACGTATCAAGACCCAGCGGCGGTTTGTTGTCACCCTGCCGGATGATATAGACGCCGACACTGGAGCCTTCGTTATTTGGCTTCACCACATAAGGCGGCTTGAAGGGCGCCAGCCCTTTCCGCAGATCGTCGATGTGGACGAGCTGGCCTTCGGGGCAGGGCACACCCATCGGCTTCAGCACTTCCTTGGCTTTTTGCTTGTTCATGGCCAGCGCAGAGGCGAGCGGCGCGGAATGGGTGTAGGGAATGGCCAGAATTTCCAGCACACCCTGAATGCAGCCATCTTCCCCGCCGCGCCCGTGCAGGGCGTTGAAAGCGACATCCGGTTTTGACTTCAGCTGGGTTAGTAAATCCTGCAGATCGCGTTTTACGTCAATTTCCTGGACTTTGTAGCCTTGGTCGCGCAACGCTTTGGCGCAGGCCTTGCCGCTGGAGAGGGAGACTTCGCGTTCGCTTGACCACCCCCCCATCAGAACTGCAACAGATTTGGCCAAAACTTCCCCCAGTCAGCGTGCCACCGCAAAAAAACGGCGCGCATTCACAATTTCATTCTCTGCTTTTCTGAGAAAAAACGGAAGTTTTTTTTATAAACTTTTTTAGATAACGCCGCCGGTGAGGCCAGCCGCTTTTTTGAGGTCGCGCACTTTAGCGCGTATTCTTTGCTCATCTCCGGCATTGCGTGTCCCGACAAGGCAAAAATTCCCCGAGGCGCCGACCACCCGGTTAAACTTTTGAGAGAGCGGTGTCGAGGCAAGAGCAACTGTCGCCAGCGCCACCTCAACCTTATTTCTATAGATGACGATATTCTTGCATCCCTGAGCATGCAGCCGGTTCGCCACCTGCCCGATAATGCTTTCTTCTTGCAGCGTGGTTTGTGACTCGAGGCGGTAAGCCATGATATTGTCCTTGAAGTTGAAAGTTAAAAAGCTAAGGCTCAAAAAAGTTAATCTACCATAATGAAAGCTATCCATAAGTGCAAGTAATTTAATTGATGCCTATCCTTTTGATTTCCCACTGTAATTCTATGCCGCTGTGCTCAAATACCCGCCGTCGCACTTCTTCGCCGAGACGCTCCAGATCGGCGGCGGTGGCGGCGCCGGTGTTGATCATGAAGTTGGCGTGCATCTCGGACATCTGCGCGCCGCCGATTTTCAGGCCTCGGCAGCCGGCGGCATCGATGAGTTGCCAGGCTTTCGCGCCGTCTGGGTTGGCGAAGGTGGAGCCGCCGGTTTTGGATTTGATGGGCTGGCTTTCGGCGCGTTTGGTTTTGATGTCGGACATCTTCTGCTCAATATCGGCGGCCTCTCCCGCCACTCCCTGAAAAGTGCCGCCAAGAAAAATGACGTCCTCCGGCAGGCCGTTGTGGCGGTAGTCCATGCCCATCTCCTGCGGGGTCATCTGCCGGACGGTGCCGTTATGGAAAAGGATTTCGGCGGATTGCAGCACCTCCTTGGTTTCCCTGCCGTAAGCGCCGGCGTTCATGCGCAGCGCCCCGCCGATGGTGCCCGGAATGCCGCTCAGAAATTCCAGACCCGCAACTTTCTCCCGCAGGCAGGCCAGCGCCACATTTATATCCAGCGCGGCGGCTCCTGCCTGGACGGTTGTGCCGGTGATCTTGACATCGCTGAACTCGCGCCCCAGACGGATGACCACGCCCGGAATGCCGCCATCACGGATAATCAGGTTGGAAGCCACGCCGAGGACGGTGAGGGGGGTATCCTTCGGGCAGTTTTTGACGAAATCGACCAGATCCTGTTTATCGGCAGGCTTGAACAGGACTTCAGCAGGCCCCCCGACGCCAAACCATGTCATATGCCCCAGAGGGGCATTGGTGGTCAGGCGTCCGCGCACCTCAGGGAGCTTCAGCTGGGACATTATTTCGTGCCGTTGGCCTTTTTGACCCCGGTACCGGACAGATGTTCCAGCTCTTTTGGCAGGGCATAGGCCCATTGGGTGATGCTGCCTGCGCCGAGGCAGATGACGAAATCCCCCGGCTTGGCGATTTTATATACCATAGCGGCCAGCGCCTGCGGTGTGGCCAGCGCATGAACCGCGCTTTTACCCTGTTTTTTGATGCCGCTTACCAGCGCGTCGCGGTTGACGCCGGCGATGGGTTCCTCTCCGGCGGCGTAAACGTCGGCGACGATCACTTCATCGGCGTTTGCGAAGCAGGTGCAGAATTCCTCGAACAGCGAGGAAAGGCGGGTGTAGCGGTGCGGCTGCACGACGGCGATAATCCGCCCGTTGCCCTTGCCGCTGATCGCGTCGCGTCCGGCCTTGAGGGTGGCGGCGATTTCCGTCGGATGATGGCCGTAGTCGTCAATCACGGTGATGTTGTTGGCGATGCCGGTGGTGGTGAAGCGACGCCGGACGCCGGAGAATTTGGCGAGAGCATCGGCGATTTTTTCCGCCCGGAGGCCCAGCTCGTGCCCGACGGCGAAAGCGGTCAGAGAGTTGAGGATATTATGCGGCCCGAACATCGGCAGCTTCACATCCTTTATTTCCCGTGGAAAATGCGACAGGCGCGGGTTGAACTGCACGTCATAGGTGAGGCCGTCGGGCGTTGTCCGCATGTTGACGGCGCGGATGTCCGCCTTGTCGCTGAAGCCGTAAGTGATGGTTTTGCGCTGGAACTGCGGGATGAGTTCGGCCACGACCGGATGGTCGATGCAGGCGACGACAAAGCCGTAGAACGGCAGGTTATGGGCGTAGGCGACGAAAGCTTCCTTCACCTTGTCGAACGTGCCGTAATAATCCATGTGCTCGGGGTCGATGTTGGTGATGATCGAGGCGATCGACGGCAGCTTGGCGAAGGTGCCGTCGCTTTCGTCCGCTTCGACGACCATCCAGTGGCTGGCACCCATGCGGGTATTGGTGCCGTAGGCGTTGACGATGCCGCCGTTGATGACCGTCGGGTCGAGGCCGGTTTTTTCCAGCACATGGCCGATCATCGAGGTGGTGGTGGTCTTGCCGTGCGTGCCGGAAATATTGATGCACCATTTGGAGCGCATCAGTTCGGCCAGCATTTCCACGCGCGGGATGACCGGCACGTTATTTTTCTGCGCGGCGATAATTTCCGGGTTGGTCTCCTTGACCGCCGTGGATTTGACGACCACCGAGCACAGCGCTTTTTTCTCGTCATATATGTTGTCGGCGGCGTGGCCGATCATGACCCGCACGCCCAGCGCGCGCAGCCTCAGGACGTTGGCGCTTTCCGCCTGATCGGAGCCCTGCACTTTATAACCGAGGTTATGCAGCACTTCGGCATAGCCGCTCATGCCGATCCCGCCGATGCCGATGATGTGCACGGTGCCGATATTAAAAGGGAAAGCTTGTTCCATGTGCCGTTTCTTTCTCTAAAGCTGTTTTTCCATGGTCTGGTGCGGAATGGTGACTTCTATGAAGGGTTGCCCTGTTTTTTTATAGCCTAGTTTCTCATAAAACCCAACCGCTGTTTCTCGTGAATTCAGGGTGATAGCGCGGAACCCCCCGGCCCGCGCAAAGCCCTCCGCCCACAGGATCATCTTTTTCCCGACGCCTCCCCGCTGCCGGCCAGAGGCGACGGCGACCTGCCGCATTTTAAGGACGCCTTCCGGCAGGGGGAGCAGCACAAGGCAGCCGACCACCGTACCGTCCTGAAGCGCGGCGATATGGTGGCAGCCGGTGTCATTTTGCAGTTCCTCGGCCCCGAGTTTCATCCCCAGCGGTTTTCTCAGGACATCTTCCCGCAGGCGGGTCGTCTGCCGGTAGAACTCCGCGCCATAAGCGACTTTCTGGATCAGTATGTCGTTCATAGAAAAGTATTGACTCTTTTTAGTATTTTTCATATCCTTATAGAATACACAAGGAAGCGCGATGGTCAGAGTTTACAATGATAATTCCGCACTTAGAAGCCTGTTTCGGGGCGGTTTTTCGCTTTCGGGGCGGTTCAATGCGGAAACATTTGATGACAGAACGGTCGC
>JAHFPI010000051.1 GCA_023266795.1 Rhodospirillales bacterium | reverse complement strand
GAAGGCGTCGAAACCAGCGACCATGAAGATTTCCTGCGGGAGGAGGGCTGCGACGAGGCACAGGGGTTCAAGTATACCAAGCCGATTCCGGCGGATAAATTCTGGGACTTTGCCGTCGCGCACAACCTCGCGCTAGCTAAAACCGGCAAACTATCGGCGGTGGAATAAGCCGTCAGGCGGCTGCTTTATAATCCAGTCCCACGTCAAAGTTGGGCGCGCTGTGCGTCAGGGCGCCGCTGGAAATCATATCGACGCCGGTTGCGGCAATTTTCGGGATACGCTCCAGCGTCACGCCGCCGGAAGCCTCCACGATTGCGCGCCCTGCTGTCATTTTTACGGCTGTCGCCATGTCTTCAAGGCTCATATTGTCGAGCATGACCGCGTCCGTTCCTTCTTCCAGCGCTTCCTGCAATTGCGCCAGCGTATCAACTTCTATTTCGATCTTGACCATGTGGCCGATGCCTTCTTTCGCGCGGCGCAGGGCGACGGTAACGCCGCCGGCAATGGCAATGTGGTTGTCCTTAATCAGCACGGCGTCATCCAGTCCCAGCCGGTGATTCATGCCGCCGCCGATTTTAACTGCATATTTTTCCAGCGCGCGCAATCCGGGAGTCGTTTTGCGGGTCGAACAGATTTTAGCCTTATGGTTCCCGACGGCTGTGACCATTTTATGGGTCAGCGTCGCGATTCCCGACAACCGCCCGACAAAATTCAGCGCTACCCGTTCCGCCGCCAGTATGGAGCGGGCGCACCCCGCCACTTCCATGATCTCGTCTCCCGCCTTCACTTCGGCGCCTTCCGGCACAAGCCGTTTGACGGTCAGCAACGGATCGACCAGTTTAAAGGCGGTTTCTGCAGCATCCAGACCGGCGATGATCCCTTCCTGACGGGAAGCCATCACCACATGCGCGCGCGCCGTCGCCGGAATAACGTTGTCGCTGGTGATGTCGCCGCCGCGACCCAGATCTTCCGCCAACGCCATGCGCACCAAGGGCTCGAGAATCAGCGGGGGGATATTTTTCATGCCATGCTCCTGCGTTCAGCAATAGGGTTTAAAATTTCTGCGGTTTGCGCATCGATTTCCGGCAGCGTGACAAAAGTTCTTTTTTGCCAGGATTTCACGGCCTGCGGATAATCGTTGCGGCAATGCCCGCCCCGGCTTTCGGTGCGGCGGAGCGCGGAAACGGCGATTATCCGTACCGCCAGCGCCATATCCGCCAGCCTGCTGTCGTACTTTTCGGCAGCTGCCGCGATGGCGGTGATATTGCGTAAGGCATCAATCATGCCCTGTTTGTGACGGATGACGCCGACCAGATCGGTCATGATGTGGCGCAGGGCGTCTTTTTCCGCGTCCATGCTGCGCGTTTGCGGCAGATTTGGCAAAGCGGCGGTATTAATATGCCCGACGTTCGCAATATTTGACGTTGTTACGTCATGCGCCGCGTGTCCCCCCATCACCACCGCTTCCATCAGCGAGTTGCTGGCCAGACGGTTGGCGCCGTGCAGGCCGGTTGCCGCCACTTCGCCGCAGGCCCAAAGCCCCGGCACGCTGGTGCGGCCGTTCAGGTCGGTGGAGATGCCCCCCATGTGATAATGGGCGACTGGCATCACCGGCACCAGATCGTGTTGCGGGTTGAGTCCGGCGCGGGCGCAGGCTTCCACTAAAGCGGGAAAGTGCGATACGTCAATGCGGCGGCAATCAAGATAGGTTTTCTGGCCTTTCTGAATCTGTGCAAACATCGCGCGGCTGACAATGTCGCGCGGCGCCAGTTCCGCCATTTCGTGGCAGTCCAGCATGAAGCGTTCGCCGCGACTGTTCAGCAGATAAGCGCCTTCACCGCGCAGCGCCTCGGTTGCCAGCGGGGCCGGATCCTCGCCGATGTCCAGCGCGGTCGGGTGGAACTGCACAAATTCAAGGTCGGACAGCACCGCGCCCGCTCGCGCCGCCATGGCAATGCCGCGTCCGACGGCGCCGAGCGGATTGGTGGTCGCCGCATACAGGCCGCCAATCCCGCCGGTCGCCAAAATAACTGCCGGCGCTGCAAACACCACCGGCTTGCCGTCTTTCAGGCGCCGCGCGAGAAGGCCCTGCACCGGCCCCGCCGTCGCGCCATTGCGGCGGATGATGCGTTCAGCGCCAGCTTCTTCAAAAACAATAGAGGGTGTTTTTTTAACGGCTTCCACCAGCGCCCGCATCATTTCAAACCCGAAGCCGTCTCCGGCGGCGGCTTTCAGCACACGGCGGCGGGCATGGCAGGCCTCACGGCTGAGCTTGAAGCTGCCGTCCGGATCATGCTCGAATTGCACGCCGAATTTTTCAAGAATTTTTATATAGGACGGGGCTTCGGCGGTAAGAACACGCACGACGTCACCGTCCGCTGTGCCCGCTGCGGCTTTGAGCGTATCGGCAGCGTGGCTGGCGGCGGTGTCTTCCCTGCCCACGGCGGCGGCAATGCCGCCCTGCGCCCAGCAGCTGGCGCAGATGCCGCCGAGCGGTTTTTCACTGAGCACGATGACGCGTCGCGGCCTGAGGCCGCCGGTTTGCATTTGCGCAAGTGAAAGCGCCGCGAACAATCCGGCGGCGCCGGCCCCGACAATAACCACATCCGCGCTGTTGACAATTTCCGCTTTCATGTTACACACCCCTGCTTTGTATATTTACAGCGAGCATTTTTTCCACCGCCAGCCTTGCCCGTGCGGCAATAACCGGATCGACCGTCACTTCATGCGTCATCGTCTGCAGGCAGCTCAGGATGTTCTGCAGCGTAATCCGCTTCATGTGCGGGCAGAGGTTGCAGGGGCGCACGAATTCGACATTGGGGTTGTTCACCGAGACGTTGTCCGACATGGAGCATTCCGTCACCATCACCACTTTTTTGGGCTGCCTGTCCCGCACATAGTCGCTCATCGCCTTGGTCGAGCCGGCGAAATCCGCTTCGGCCACGACTTCCGGCGGGCATTCGGGGTGCGCCAGCACGACGGCCCCCGGCCAGGCGGCACGGAATTTTTTAATATCTTCCGGGGTGAAGCGTTCATGCACCTCGCAGGAGCCCTGCCAGGTGAGAATTTTCTTTTTGGTTTGTCTGGCGATATTGCGGGCGAGATACTGGTCGGGGATCATCAGCACCGTGTCGCCCGCGAAGCTTTCGACAATGGCGAGCGCATTGGACGACGTGCAGCAGATATCCGATTCCGCCTTCACTTCCGCCGAGGTATTGACGTAGGTGACAATCGGCACGTCCGGATATTTTTCGCGCAGCAGGCGCACATCGGCGGCGGTGATGGAGGCGGCCAGCGAACAGCCGGCGCGCAGGTCGGGGATTAGCACGGTTTTTTTCGGCGAGAGGATTTTCGAGGTTTCCGCCATAAAATGCACACCGGCCTGAACGATGATTTTGGCGTCGGTTTTGCCGGCTTGCTGCGCCAGTTGCAGCGAGTCGCCGAAAAAATCCGCGACGCAGTGAAAAATTTCCGGCGTCATGTAATTGTGCGCGAGGATGACCGCGCCTTTTTCTTTTTTCAGCCGGTTGATCTCGAGGATATAGGGCGCATAGGTCGCCCAGTCGAGAGCGTTCACCACGCGCCGCACTTTATCGTACAGCGGCGCGGCCGCAGCGGCGACGGCGGGGGTGTATTCCGGTTTTCTGCTCTGGACGACCGTATCAAACATTTTTGTTCTCCCACTTCTAATTATACTCTTATTGAGTATAATTGATATACTCTAATAGAGTATAAGTCAATAAAGATTTAACCGTTTATAATCAACTAGATATGCGGTATCCGCGCCGCTTAGAAGGGAGTTATTTTTATTCCGGTCTTTGCCCCAGCGCCGAATCGCTATGTTGACCGGATAACTAAACGGTGCAAAGATTAACTGGGGGCTAGTTAAATCAACGGGTTAGGGGGACATCCATGAGTGCTGTCGCGGAAATCGTTCATCAGAAAAAATTCAAATACCATCATGGCGATTTACGCAGCGCGCTGATCGAGGCGGCGCTGGCGGTTCTCAGGGAAAAGGGCATGGACGGGCTGAGCCTGCGGGTTCTGGCCAAGGCGACCGGCGTGACCCAGGCGGCGCCCTACAGCCATTTCCGCGACAAGGACGATCTGCTGGCCGCCGTGGCCGAAACCGGATTCCAGCGCCTCGCCCTGCAAATGGCGGAAGAGGCCACGGGCCGAAACAGCGTACAGGAGCGCATTGAAAAACTGATGGCCGCTTATGTGCGCTTCGCGGTAGCCAACAAGCCCCTGTTCCAGCTGATGTTCAGCCGCGAACTGGCAGTCATGAAAGACTACCCGACGCTGGCGATGACAGCGGGAAAAAGCTACGCGCTGATTTCCGCCACGCTTTCAAAACGGCAGGCGTCCGCCGAAGATACGCGGTTCCTGACGGTGATGATCTGGAGCCTGTGCCACGGTCTGACGACGCTGATCGTCGATGAAAAAATAAAGCTGGAGCAATTCGGCGCGGCGAACATCGACGCATTTATCCGGCGGACGGTCGCGCCCTTTTCAGGCGAACTTGTCTAGGATTTTCTGCACTTTCCGCGCATAGGAAATGCCGAACAGGCGTGTGTAGACCAGCAGCGGATAGAGGCTGTAAATATCCGCGCGCTCCTCGAAAAACCCCGCGCGGAGCGGGATAATTTCGTTATAACGCGCAAAAAACGTCTCGCCGAAGGTATTGAGCAGCCTGATAAACGCCAGCTCTATTTCAGGGTCGGCATAGTATATGGCGGGGTCGATAAACGCGGCGACGCGGCCTTTCTCCGGCAGGACGTTGCCCCCCCAGATATCGCCGTGGATCAGGGACGCCGGCGCGGGATCTTTGATGTAGCCGGGAAGCTTCTTCGCCAGTTTTTCGATCTGGCCCATCATCTTCTTGTCGATCTTGTTTTCCTTGAGAGATTCCTCCGCCATGTACAGCAGGCGGTGACGGGCAAAAAAATCCACCCAGTCGGCGGATTGCGTATTGGGCTGCCGGAGGGAGGCGAACATCGTATCCCGCTCCAGGCCGTATTTTTCCGCGCGGATGCTATGGAGGTTTGCCAGCAGCTCCGCCGCGTGGCGCTGGCTCTCCTCGTTCAGGCTGTAATGGGAGGTGATGAATTGCATGATAATGACGTGTTCGTTGCTGTAGAACACCGCCGGTACGGGGAGTTTTGTTTTTGTTTTCAGGTAACTCAGCATCCAGGCTTCGAGATCCATGCCGCGTTCGGCGAGCTTGGCCACATAGGTGGTCCGGTCCTCCATGGTCAGGCGGTAAATCTGCACGGTATTGGCGGCAGACAACGGCGACATGGTGACAATTTTCTGTTTGAGGTGCCGTTCAACCTCTGCCTGCAGGGCGGCGCTCAGCATTGTCTTTGTGCCTCTCACATCTTCTCTTGACCGGACGGGGCGTATTTGTAATTTTAGGGGCCGGTCACTCAGGAGGATCTATTGTGGCATTGAAGCCCGCCCATTTGCAATGGTCTGACGGTAGCACGCTGCGCAGCGTCGATTTCGACGATATTTATTTCCAGCCCCAACAGGGACCGGAGGAGTCGTATTATGTTTTTCTGGAACAGAACCGCCTGCCGCAGCGGTTTGCCGCCGCGCCGGCAGAAGGCATGCGGATTGCCGAGCTGGGGTTCGGCAGCGGCCTTAATTTCCTGCTGACCGCGCAACTTTGGCATAAGCACCAGCCGGTCGCGCCGCTGCTATATGTCAGCATCGAAAAGCATCCGATTCCTGTGGACGACCTCCGGCGGATTTTTGCCTTCTGGCCGGAGCTGCGGGAATATGCCGCGCCGTTGCTGGAGCAATATCCGCCGCTGGTTGAGGGGTTTCACCATCTGCGCTTTTTGGACAATAAAATTCATCTCATGCTGTGCTTCGGCGATGTCGCTGAGGTGCTGCCGGAACTGACCGGAACTTTCGACGCCTGGTATCTCGACGGTTTTTCACCCGCCAAAAACCCGGCGATGTGGGAGGAAAAGCTTTTCCCGCTGATCGCCGCGCGGACAAAACCGGGGGGAACGCTGACCACCTTCTCGTCCGCCGGCGCGGTGCGGCGGGGATTGCAGGCGGCGGGATTTACCGTTGAGAAAACCGCTGGGTTCGGCTGCAAGCGGGATATGACGGCTGCAAAAATGCCTGCGACTGCATGGCATCATCCATCGCCGCAGAAGAGGGTTGTGGTGCTGGGCGCGGGGCTTGCCGGCGCGTCCGTTGCTTTTGCCTGCGCGCAAAAGGGCCTTGATGTCACGGTGATCGACCGCCAGTCCGGCGCAGCGCAGGAAACCTCCGGCAATCCGGTCAGTGTCGTTTATCCCAAGCTGACCATCGACAAGTCGCCGCTGGGGATTTTTTACCAGCATGGATTTTGTTTTACCCGCGCGCTGGCGGCGGCGCTGAAGCTGCCGTCATGGAACCCTTGCGGCGTTATCAACCTGAACACCTGCGATGAAGATGAACGCCGGCACCAGACGCTGGCGGCGAGCGGCGACTGGCCGGAAGAATACATGGTTTACGAAGAAACAGAGGCGGGCATGGGTCTGCGCCTGCCGCTGGCCGGATACCTGTCTCCGCCGGAACTTTGCCGCAGGATGCTCGACCATCCAAAAATAAAAACCGTCTTTTCGACGGAAGTGTCGGCGCTGGAGACCCTCGATTATGATGCCGTGGTGCTGGCGCTGGGCAATAACACCAAAATTTTCCCCGTGACAGCATGGCTGCCGCTGCACTCCCGAAGGGGGCAGATGACATATCTGAAAGCCACGCCGCAGTCGGAAAAAGTGACCCGCATCATCTGCCATGAGGGCGGCATCTCGCCGCCGGTCAACGGCATCCATTATGCCGGCGCCACTTTCCAGCACGAAGAGCCGGGCCTCCCCGATCTCCGCGACTGCGACCATCGGGAAATGCTGGCGCGGCTGAACAAATATAATCCGGAGCTGGGTTTTACGGCGGCGGATGTCGTCGGTGGCCGCGCCGGATACCGCGCGACGACGCCGGATCACATGCCGATCATCGGCCCCTGCCCGGATTATGCCGCTTTCATGGAAATTTTCGCCGGACTGCGCATCGGCAAGAATACGGCGACGGAAGGGAAATTCGTCGACCGGCTTTATATCGCCACCGGTTTCGGCGGGCAGGGGCTGCCGGGCGCGCCGCTGGCGGGGGAAATCGTCGCCTGCCAGATTTCCGGCGATCCGCTGCCGGTACCCGCCAGCCTGATGCCCTATCTGGCGCCGGAACGTTTTATCCTGCGGGATTTGAAGCGGGGAAAAATCTAGACAGCTGTCATCCGCATTTCCGGGGGCAGGTCGGCATCATAAATGGGTTCGAACAAACTGCTGTACGCGGGGAGAAACCTGAAGTCCCACCATTCCTGCGGCAGCGGCAGCAGCGGGTGACCGGCTTCGGCGGCGGCCTGCATCATTGATTCTTCCAGCACGCGGCGGTGATAGAGGATGCGCTGGTTGCGGGCTTCATCGTCGCCGAAACGGGTGTAATTGCGCGCGGCGGGATTATTGGCGCGGTCTTCGGTCAGGTAATCGAACCGCGTGCCCATATCTATTTCCGTGCCGTTGCCGTCGACCAGAATGACATCCACCGCCATGCCGCGCGGATGGCCGCCTTTGCCGGGCGGGGAGAGCAGGCGGCCCGGCTCTTCCAGCCATTGCGGGTGCGCCTTGACAATGGGGGTTTCGCGCATCAGCGTCTGCGCCTCGACCGTCCGCAGGCAATCCTTGATTTCAAAAATCCAGCCTGTTTTCGCAAAGCACAGGCGGGCGGCGGCCAGCACGATAGCCGCCAGATCCCGGTGCCCCCACATTTTCGCATCCGGACGGTAAAGCGCCGTTTTAAACATGTTATCGGGGTGTCCGGCCTGCGCGTAGACGAGATCTATCTTTATCGGGTGCGTGGCGGTGAAATCGTCGAGAGCGACCAGTTCGGCGGCGGCAATGCGCCGGGGGATTTCAGCCGCGACGCTCACTTGCCGGCAGGAGCGGCGACGGGTTGGGGAAGGGGTGCGACCGGTGCTGGCACCGGCACCGGCGTGTCTTTGTTCACGTCTTCCGGCAGATGCGGCAGATTACGCTGTTCAGCCAGCTTGATGGTGACCTGACGGGCTTTCTCGGGGTCCATGCTGGCGAGGATCGGGGAGGTTTTGCGTTCGCTCATCTTGCCGACGACGGAGAGCAGCACATCCATCTCCAGCGTATCGAAAATGCGCGCGGCTTCCTTCGGCTTCATGTTCTCGTAGATCTTGACCAGGCTGTTGATGCGCTCGTCCTGCGCGACCTTTTGCTTATTGAGCAGGTCTTCCAGTTCTCCCCTGATTTTATTGAGCTCGGCGATCTTGCGGTCCACCTCGCCTCCGGCGGCCTTGAGCAGCGCTTCGCGCCGCCCCATTTCCTGCTCGCGCTTGTCCAGCTCGTCGCGGCGCTTGGCGAGGGATTGCAGCACGCCGATCTCGGCGGCGCTGAAGGACTGTTCTCCGTAAGGGGAGGCGATGGGCGGCGGAACTTGTTCCGCTGCCGCCGGGGCCGGTTCATCCGTCGTGGGCGGTGCGGCGGCGTCTGATGCCGGCGGCAAGGCTTCGGCGGGGGGCGGCGCGGGAGGCTGCTCGGACACCGGCGCAAACTTTTGCGTCACCGGCGTCGTCTGGGCGACGGAGGACAGCGTCGGGAACGCGGTGATATTGACCAGCCGGAATACAAACGCGAAAACGGCGACAATCATCAGAAACGTAAAGATATTGAAATTTTTAAAGAATTTCATGGTTCATGCTCATGATTGCTGTTTTGCCTTGATGGCGTCCAGAAGTTCTTTTTCGGCGCGGGTGCGCGGCTGTATCTCCGCGCTGGGCGCGGGGCTTGTATCGGTGGCGGCGCGGCGGCTTTTCTCGGCCAGCGCCTGCAGGCGGTCGGCAAGGCTGTCGCCCGCCTGAATCATGATTTCCAGTTCGTCGGAGAGCGCGCGCGATTTGTTTATTTTATCCTGAAGGATGTCGCCGTTGCCCACCGCCGTTTCCTTGAAGGAGCGGATCGAGGCTTCGGCCCGCGAAGAAGCGAGGTTCAGGCTCTGGATCAGGGTTTCGAAGGCTTTGCGGTCGGCGCGCATCTGGTTGAACTGCCGCGACAGGCGGAGGCAATAAAAGATCGTGACGGCCAATGCCGCCAGAATGACGATGTTCACGAATAAGCTGACGGATGGGCTCATGGTTTCAGGGTTCCTCGACCCGTTCGGGCTCGATGTATTCCTCGATGCTGACGGCGATCTGGTCTTTCTTCTGGCCGATCTGCGCCATGAACATCGCCTGGTCGCCGACCCGCATTTCTATCAGGTCTTCGGGGTGGGTGTTGAGCATGACGACGGAGCCCGGCTTCCAGTTGACCAGCTCATCCAGTGAAACGGTCGTTTCGCCGAGGATCGCCGAGAGGTTGACATCGGTCTGGTAGAGTTCGCGGGTCAGGTGGGTCTCCCAGATGACGTCGCGGCCGAATTTTTCCCCCATGAACATCTGCAGCAGCAGTTCGCGGATCGGCTCCAGCGTCGCGTAGGGGAGCATGATTTCGATGCGGCCCGAACGGTCGCCCATGTCGATGCGCAGGCGCACAAGGACGCCGGCGTTGTTGCTCTGGGTAATAGTCGCGAAGCGCGGGTTGGTCTCGATGCGCTCCAGCCGGAAACTGACCGGCGACAGCGGGTCGAAAGCGGAGGACAGGTCGTTCAGGACGACGTGCACCATGCGCTCGATCAGCCGGGTTTCAATGGTTGTGTAGGGCCGTCCCTCGACGCGCAGCGCAGACGTGCCGCGCCGCCCGCCCAGCAGAACGTCGACGATGGCGTAGATGAGCGCGCTGTCGACCACCAGCAGCCCGTGGTCGTCCCATTCCTCGGCGTTGAAAATGCTGAGCATCGCGGGCAGCGGGATGGAGTTGAGATAGTCGCCGAAGCGCACCGAGGAAATGTGGTCGAGGCTGATCTCCACGTTGTCGGAGGTCAGATTGCGGAGCGATGTCGACATGTACCTGACCAGCCGGTCGAAAACGATGTCCAGCATCGGCAGGCGTTCGTAATTGACGAGCGCGCTGTTGATCAGCTCCATCAGGCCGGTTTTGCCGCCTTTGTTGCCGTCTTCGTCGAATCCCAGCAGGCTGTCGATTTCATTCTGGTCAAGGATGCGGCCGTCATCCCCGGTTTTGGCGGCGCCCGCCTGTTCCCATTCAGCCGCCGTTTTGTCTTCTGTGCCGGACGGTGATTTTTCTGTGGAGTTGCTCATTGCACCAATATCTCCTGGAAGAGGACGTCACGTATCTTCACATCCGGCGCAGCAGCGCGGACGCGGCTGAGAAGCTCGATTTTCATGCGGTAGATGCCGGAAGTGCCGCGCAGGTCTTCAACCCGCAGCTCCCGCAAATACATCTGGAACTGGTCGATCACCCTCGGCAGGATGGGCTCCAGTTTTTTTTGTTCTTCGGCGTTATCCAGCTCGATTTTGAGGGAGATCTTCAGAAATCTGGGTTGCTTGGTCGTGCTGTTCAGGTTGACGATGATGTTGGGAACATCGAGAAACCCCTGCGGCGTAGGCACGCCATTGGTTTCCTGCAGGGCGTTGCAGGCGGCAAAATCGGTGTCGCCCTCCTTGACGCTTTCGCAGGAAAGATGCCTGCCGGGGATGATTTTGTCGAGAAGCCCCGTAAAGTAGGCGGCGCTGCCGGCGCCGGCGATCAGGAACAGCGGCAGGATGATAAACAAAATAATGCTTTTGGCGCTTAATCCCGGGGGGGGCTCGGCTGCTTCCGTGGTTTCCGCGACGTCGGCTTCTTCTTTTTCTTCAGCCTCTCTGGGGGCGCTGCGGACATTCCTGAGCCTGTCGTCCCTAGGTTTATCGTC
>JAHFPI010000221.1 GCA_023266795.1 Rhodospirillales bacterium | reverse complement strand
TATTCTTGCTAAAAAACCTTTCCAAGATATGAACGACGAATTCCATTGGCGTAAAATCGTCATTCAGTAAAAGGACGCGGTACATCGAGGGCTTCTTCAGCTGTGCCCGCGTGCGCGTCAAAACGCCGGTATCCACGCGCCCGTCACGGCGATCATCGCCGCCGCCGTCTTCACCTGCCGAAGATAATATATGTTTAAAATCAATAAGTTGCATGAAAATCATTCCTGAACTTTCGCCACGGACTCTAACATGCCATGGCCAGAGGTCAAATTTTTAAAACAACTCGTATAGACGGCCTATGGGTATACGTAGTAAATTGTTCCAAGAGTTTCAGCGTTCAAGAAAATATCGGGTTTATTTTTTGGGTAAAAAATTTATAGCCACTTTAATTATGGCATTTACCATCGGCGCCGGAACGGCAGGCGCGGCGGATGCCCGCGCACCCGCCCCTCAACGGCCCCCGCAGACAACGCTTGTCGTCGATAACGCGACCGGCGAAACCCTGATTGAAAAAGATTCCGACAGGCTCGTTCACCCCGCCTCGCTGACAAAAATGATGACACTTTTTCTCGTTTTCGAAGCTCTGGAAAAAGGAACGCTGAAACTCGACCAGAAACTCGCCGTTTCCGCCGATGCCGCCAGCCTGGGCACGATGCGCATCAGCCTCAAACTCAAGGAAAAACAAACGATCACCGTCGAGCAGGCGATTTACGGCCTGACCGTCCAGTCGGCCAATGATGCTTCCATCGTGCTCGCCGAAGCCGTCGGCGGCAGTCAGGAAAATTTCGTGAAGATGATGAACGCGAAAGCCAAGGAACTGGGCATGACGGGAACGGTTTTCATGAACCCCCACGGGTTGCCAAATCCGGATCAGGTGACGACGGCACGGGATATGGTGACTTTATCTCAGGCGCACCTGAAAAGGTTTTCACAGTACCAGAAGTATTTCGAAACAAAACAATTCACCTATAAAGGCTGCACTTATTCAAACCATAACCATCTGCTGGGCAAAATTCCCGAAGTGGATTTTGGCAAGACAGGCTATGTCGATGCTTCCGGCTATAATCTGGCGCTTTCCGCCAAACAGGGGGAGACGCGCATTTTTGCCGTCACCTTCGGCGATTACACCAAGGAAAAGCGGGACAGCCGGATGGAGGGTTTATTAAAAGACGGTTTTGAAAAAGCGACAATTCTGGCCGCGCAACAGAAGCCCGCGCCTGTTGTTCTGGCCTTCGCTCCGGTGGAAAAAATTGTTCCTGAAATCTCTGCCTCGCTCGCACCCATCATTATGAAAGACGATGCCGAAAAAGCCGCGCCATGGCCGCCACGTATTTCGCAAACGTCCGCCATCGTAAAAGCGGCCAATGAAAACAGCACTTCCGCGCCGCCGCCAAAACCTATTTAAATTACCCGCAATTTTAGCTAATTTTTAGAAAAGCTCGCTGGACTTTTTAACGGCTTGGTAATACCATATCTGATACGGTGGTATCTGTCGGATACCAGGGGGTTCTTTTGCCAAAGAGCAGGATAATACGTTTGATTTTGCAGAGATTTTTAAAGGCCGTCCTGGTCCTGAGCGTGGTGATTCTCGCTATTTCAACCTCCCCTGCCGAAGCGGCTCATAGGAAAAGACACCATGTCGCCCGCGCCCCCGTTGACCGTTTCTCGGAAATTGTTATCGAAGCCTCGACCGGCTATGTTTTAAGCGAAAGAAACGCCGATAAAAGGCTTTACCCCGCGTCACTGACGAAGATGATGACGCTGTATCTCACTTTTGACGCCATCGACAAAGGCGCGCTCAAAAAGAGCCAGTACATCCGTATTTCAAAAAGGGCGGCATCGCAGGAGCCGTCTTCACTGGGCCTTGCCCCCGGCGATACGATCCGCGTTGAAGACGCCATCCTTGCCATCGTCACCAAGTCGGCGAACGACTGCGCCGTCGCGCTCGCGGAAGCCGTCGGCGGCTCCGAAGACAAGTTCGCTTATTACATGACGCTAAAGGCCCGCCAGCTCGGCATGAACAATACACGCTTCGTCAACGCCTCCGGTCTTTTCAACCCGTCGCAGATGAGCAGCGCCCGCGACATGTCGCTTTTGGCGCAGGCGATCATCCGCGACCATGCAAAAGATTACCACTATTTCAGCACGGCCGAATTCACTTACGCCGGCAACAGCTATTCGAACCACAACAAGCTGATGAGCTATTACCGGGGCATGGACGGGTTCAAGACCGGCTATGTTTACGCCTCCGGTTACAACCTCACCGCTTCCGCCGTGCGCGGCGGCACGCGCCTGATCGGCGTCGTCTTCGGCGGAAAAACCGCCCGGAGCCGCAACGATGCGATGGCAAAACTTCTGGACCAGAGTTTCGAGCGCATGAGCAACATCCGCGTGGCCGATCTTGTCACGAAAAAACACGCGCCTGCCCTTCCCGCACGCAAGCCGGAACCTGCCGCCATCGAAGTGGCGGCGGCCGTGCCCATCCCCGCGCCCGCGCTGCAGTTCAACGCGATGGGCCTTGTCGTGGAACAGGGCGATACGGATATCGGCACGGATGTCGGCGAAGACGCCTCGCCGATTACAGCGGTTGAAAAAACAGCGTCTGCCGGACCCGTGGCGAATTTCCATCCGCGCCCGATGAATACGGCTACGCTGGAGACGCCCAAACAAAAACAGCAGGAACCTCCGCAAAAACCCGAAGCTCCCGTCCAGACCGCTAGCACGGGCGGAGAGGGCGGAAGCTGGGCCATCCAGATCGGCGCGTATTCAAGCCACGACGCCGGCATGCGGGCGATTGAACGCGCAAAGACTCTTTTGCCCGCCACCCCCAGCGGCTTTGACGCGATTGCCCCTCTCATGACGAATCGTGGCATGATTTACCGCGCACAGCTCTCCGGCCTGGCGCGAAACGATGCCGCGAAGGCCTGCCGCATCCTGAAGGGCAACTGCCTTATCCTTTCTATTGAATAAATCA
>JAHFPI010000050.1:2895-11002 GCA_023266795.1 Rhodospirillales bacterium | reverse complement strand
GACGGACGGAACGGGAACATTCGGCATGGTTGAGGTGACGGCGGTCAGCTCCCTGAAGAAACCCGTCACGCTCGCTGAAATAAAATTGCATCCTAAACTTAAGAATATGGCCCTCCTGAAACAGTCCCGCCTGTCGGTCTCGCCGGTGACGAAAGAAGAATGGGATATTATCTGCAAGCTGGGCGGGTAGGCTTATGGACGGCTTCAAATACAAAACCAACTGGAGCGTCATCACCGGCGCGCCGTCGTCCGGCAAAACTTCCGTCATCAAAGAGCTGGCGCATCGCGGCTTTCCTATTCAGGGCGAGGTGGCGCGGGAACTGATCGAGCTGGGCCTTAGCCGGGGCCGGTCGCTCGCCGCCGTCCGTCAGGACGCTGCAAACCTGCAAAAAGGAATTCTTGAGGTGGCCTTGGCCCGCGAGATGGCGCTTGACCTGAACACACAGCTGTTTATGGATCGCGGTCTGCCGGACAGCATCACCTATTTCAAACTGGCCGGGCTCGACGGACTGGAGGCCACGACCATCTCCCACCTCTTCCATTATCGCGCCGTATTCCTGTTCGACCGGCTTCCCATTGTTAAAGACGATGTGCGCATGGAAGACGAGGCGCTGGCCGACAAAATAGACAAAATGCTGGAGGCCGATTACAGGTCCGTCGGCTATGCTCCGGTCCGCGTTCCTGTCATATCGGTCAAAAAACGGGCCGATTTTATTCTGGAATGCCTTGATTCTGTAAAAACATTTTCCGTCGCCTGACGCACCGCACCATGATATAAAGATCACTCTGGAAAAGATATTCGTGCAACCTACTCATGAGAACGGTTTGCCTAAACAGCGCCACAACATCCTTATCCTGAACGGCCCCAACCTGAATATGCTCGGCATTCGGGAGCCCGACGTCTATGGATTCAAGAACCTGAGCGCCATTGCGCTGGAGTGCGGGGAATACGCGGGCGAGCTGGGCTGCACCGTCGATTTCCGCCAGTCCAACCATGAGGGCGAGCTGGTCACTATCATTCAAGAGGCGCGCGGCGCCTGTGCCGGCGTGATTATCAACGGTGGCGCTTACGCCCATACGTCCATCGCCCTGCTGGATGCCCTGAAAATTCTGGAAGTCCCGATCATCGAAGTCCACATCACCAATACCTTCAAGCGTGAAAGCTTCCGCCACCACTCCTATATATCCGAAGTGGCGCGGGGCGTGATCTGCGGCTTTGGCGGCCACGGCTATATCCTTGCCCTTGACGCCATGCGCGCCCTGCTGGAGGAATAAAACATGAATTTTGCACGTGTAATACGCAAATGAAAACAGAGAGGAAACTGAAAATGTCCCCTATGAAGATCGATCATGACGCCATACGAAATCTGGCGACACTGCTCACCGAGACGGACCTGACGGAAATCGAGATCGCCGAAGGCGACAAGAGAATCCGCGTCACCCGCACCGTCACCGTGCAGGCGATTACGGCGCCGACCGCCCTGGCCATGTCTGCCGCCAACGCCCCCGTCGCCGAAGCGGCCAAAATCGCGGCGCTTTCTCCGGAAAACCATCCCGGCGCGATCAAATCGCCGATGGTCGGCACAGCCTACCTGCAGTCCGACCCGAGCGCCCCGCGCTTTATCACCAAGGGCGCGGTCGTCAAGCAGGGGGATACGCTGCTGATCATTGAGGCGATGAAAGTGATGAACCCGATCAAGGCGGACAGGAACGGCACCGTCACCAATATCCTGATTGAAGATTCACAGCCGGTCGAATTCGGGCAGGCGCTGGTGATTATCGAGTAACACTGGAATATAACATGTTCAACAAAATCCTGATTGCCAACCGTGGAGAGATTGCCCTGCGGATTGTCCGCGCCTGCAAAGAAATGGGCATTGAAACGGTCGTCGTGCATTCCACCGCCGACGCCAACGGCATGGCCGTGCGCATGGCGGACGAGAGCGTCTGCATCGGCCCGCCGCCGGCGCGGCAAAGCTACCTGAACATCCCCGCCATCCTGACCGCCGCCTCCCTCACCAACGCGGACGCCATCCATCCGGGTATCGGCTTTCTCTCGGAAAACGAGGAATTCTGCCGCATGGTGGAGGAACATGGCTTCACCTTCATCGGCCCAACGCCGGAACACATCGCCAAAATGGGCGACAAGGCCGTGGCCAAGGAAACAATGCGGGCGCTCGGCCTGCCGCTCATTCCCGGCTCTCCCGGCGTTGTTAAGGACGCGGACGAAGGCCTGAAAATCGCCAAAGACTGCGGCTTCCCCGTGCTGATCAAGGCGGTGGCCGGCGGCGGCGGCAAAGGCATGAAAGTTTCCCACAACGAGGAGGATTTCAAGGCCTCTTTCTCGATGGCCTCCAACGAAGCTAAAGCCGCTTTCGGCAACGGCGACGTTTACATTGAAAAATATCTCAGCCATCCGCGTCATATTGAAGTTCAGGTTATCGGCGATACCCACGGCAACGCCGTCTATCTGGGCGAGCGCGACTGCTCTGTCCAGCGCCGCCACCAGAAAGTCATTGAAGAAGGGCCTTCGCCCATCCTCACGCCGGAGCAGCGCAAATATATCGGCGAACTTGCCGCCGGCTGCATCCGCAAAATGCGTTATCGCGGCGTCGGCACGATGGAATTTCTCTTTGAAGACGGAAAATTTTATTTTCTGGAAATGAATACGCGCCTGCAGGTCGAGCACTCCATTACCGAGATGATTACCGGCGTCGATCTGGTGCGCGAGCAAATCATGGTCGCAGCCGGCCAGAAACTGCCCTTCAAGCAGGAAAACGTCAAATTTATGGGGCATGCCATCGAGTGCCGGATCAACGCCGAACACCCGGAAACTTTTATTCCCTCGCCCGGAAAAATTACCCGCTACCACGCCCCCGGCGGCCTCGGCGTCCGTGTCGACAGCGCCCTCTATGACGGCTATACTGTACCGTCTACGTACGATAGCCTGGTGGCCAAGCTGATCGTCCATGCAAAGACACGGGAAGAGGCCATGATGCGGATGGAGCGGGCGCTGGAGGAATGCGTGATCGAGGGAATCCAGACCAACATCCCCCTGCATCTGCGTATTCTACAGGAACCCGAGTTCCGCGCCGGACAGTTTAATATCCACTGGCTGGAAAAAATGCTCGGCGGTAAACAGGATGAAAATAAAAAGGTGGCTTCATGAAAAAACTGATCTCTCTCGCTTCCGCTCTCGTCTTTTTCGCTGCAACGCAGGCGCAGGCGGCGGCAGACAAATATACTTACGATACCCTGCACACGCAGATTCTTTTTTCCGTCAATCACATGGGTTTCACCTATTCACACGGCCGGTTTAACAAGTTCGACGGCGGTTTTATTCTGGATGAACAGAAGCCGGAAGCCTCCAGCGCCAACATCACCATCGACGTCAACAGCCTCGATATGGCCTCCGCTGTCTGGAACGATCATGTGAAGGAAAAATTCCTTGAGCCCGCAAAATACCCGACAATCTCTTTCAAGAGCACAGGCATCAAGCGCACCGGCGATAAAACCGCGACAATGACGGGCGATCTCACAATGCACGGCGTCACCAAGCCGGTCACGCTGAATGTTGCGCTGAACAAGATAGGCTTGAACCCCATGATAAAATCCCAGAAAGACGCGGGCTTTTCCATCACCGGTTCGCTCAAGCGCTCCGACTTCGGCATGACGGCATTCATACCCATGGTCGGTGACGAGATCGCCCTCGACATCCAGGTCGACGGCGTCAGGCAGGACTTCAATAAACTGAACAAATAGCGGGTTGACGTGATGCCCCTCAAAAATTCAGCAAGCCAGTACGGTACGGTCACTAAAGCCTTCCACTGGGTGACGGCGGCAATCGTCATCTGCCTACTGGCCGTCGGCCTGCTGATGGACGACCTGCCCGTCGGCGTGCTGAAATTAAACGTATACAACCTGCACAAATCTTTCGGCATCACTGTGCTGGTGCTGCTGATCGGTCGTATCTGCTGGCATATCATAAACAAAAAACCGGGGCCCGTTGAAACGCTGAAACTCTGGGAAAAAAATCTGGCCGCCGCCATTCACTACAGCCTGTACGTTCTCCTGATCGCCCAGCCGCTGGCTGGCTGGCTGATGTCTTCCGCCGCCGGAAGAGCCGTCAGTGTTTTCGGCCTTCCCCCGCTGCCTGACCTGATCGAAAAAAATCAGGAGACGGTAAGGGTCTATAAGGAGCTGCACGGAGACATCGGCACCCTGATCATGATTGTCCTCGGCCTGCATATCGCCGCCGCGCTGAAGCATCACTTCCTCGATAAAGATATAGTCCTGAAGCGCATGCTTCCCGTTATCCTCGCGGCGGCCGTTCTGCTGCTGCCGTCGTCCACCTTTGCGAATGTGCGACAATGGAACACGTTCCACGAAAAAAGCAGCATCGCCTTCCGCCCCAAGCAGCTCGGCACGGAATTCAAGGGGACTTTTGACCTTTTCACGCCGTCCATTGCCTTTGCGCCGGACAATCTGGCAGAGAGCAAGGCTGTCATTGTAATTCGCATCTCCAGCGCACATACCGGCGCGCAGGATCGCGACGAGGCCCTCATCGGCAAAGACTGGTTCGACGCCGCGCAATTCCCTGACGCCCGTTTTGAAACAAAATCCTTCCGCAAAACCGGAGAGGGCACTTATGAGGCAGACGCGGCCCTGACAATCCGGAACATTACAGTCCCGATTACACTCCCCTTCCGGCTCAGCATTGCCAAAAAAGCGCCCGACGAAGAGATAGCCACGATGGACGGCTCGATCATACTGGACCGCTCCAAATTTCAGCTGGGTACCGGTCAATTGGCGGATACCAGTATTATTGCAAATGAAGTCCCGGTTGATATTCATCTGGTCGCCCTTGCGTCTCCGGCCAAAAAATAGACGGTCTTAGGCGCTTTCGGGGGCAAGCCCCTGCTTTAAAGCTCCTTCATCCCCGCTTTAAATGTATAACTTTTTGAAAAGCTGCGCTAAAATCAAGTCCATGAGAACGTTGTATCATTTATGGCTGCACCCCTTTTCTCGAAAAGTACGCATCGCTCTTGCCGAAAAGAAGCTCGAATTCGATCTGAAAATCGAAAAAATCTGGGAACGCCGCACCGAATTTCTGGCCATCAACCCCGCAGGTGATGTGCCGGTCCTGATTGAACCGGACGGGACGACCCTGACCGATTCCCAGGTCATTTGCGAATACCTGAATGAAGTCTACAACAGCATCGACCTGCTGGGCCGCAATCCGCTCCAACGCGCCGAAACCCGCCGGTTGGTGGCGTGGTTCGACCATAAATTCAACGCCGAAGTGACGGAAAACCTCGTCGGCGAGAAAATGATGAAGCGCTTCCTGAAGCAGGGGGAGCCCAACGGCCCCTCCATCCGCGCCGGTCATGCCAATATCCACTACCATCTGGACTACATCGGCTTCCTGACCGAACGCCGCCGCTGGCTCGCCGGAGAGGATATTTCCCTGGCCGACATCGCCGCCGCCGCCCATCTTTCGGCTATCGACTATATCGGCGATGTGCCGTGGGACGAGCATAAGGCCGCCAAGGACTGGTACGCCCGGATCAAATCACGCCCCAGCTTCAAGCCGCTGCTGGAGGATATTATTCCCGGATTCTCGCCGCCGAGCCATTATCAAAATCTCGATTTCTGACAGCACAGGGGGGCCGATGACCATTTTGCATCCCATCCTTGAGCCGACGCTGCGTAACAAGAAGCTGTTCTGCTTCGGATTTGGCTACACCGCAGGGTTTCTTGGCGAGCGCCTGTCGGCCTGCGGCTGGAAGGTCTCCGGCACGACGACCAGCCCCGCCAAACGCGCCTTTCTCAAAAAAAACGGCCTTGCGGCCTGGCTGTTCGACCGCGACCACGCCATTCCCGATCCCTTCAATACTTTTGCCGATGTCACGCATATCCTGCTTTCCGTGCCGCCTGACGGCAACGGCGATCCGGTGTTCAATACGCACGGCGCTGATCTCGCGGCCTTGAAAAAACTGGAGTGGGTGGGCTATCTTTCCACCACCGCCATTTACGGCGACCAGAGCGGCAAATGGGTGGACGAAACAACGCCGCCCGCGCCAGACAGCCGCCGTGGCAGCCAGCGCCTGAAAGCCGAGCAGCAATGGCAATCGCTCTTTCTTAATGAAGGCCTGCCGCTGCATATCTTCCGCCTGTCCGGCATTTACGGCCCCGGCCGCAGCGCCATTGACTCCGTGCGCTCCGGCACCGCGCGCCGCATCGACAAGCCGGGCCACGCCTTCAACCGCGTCCATGTCGATGATATTGTGCAGACGCTCATCGCTTCGATGAATAAGCCGCGCCCGGGCAGCATCTACAATCTGGCCGACGACGAGCCCTCGCCCAGCCATGAAGTCATCCAGTTCGCCTGCAATTTAATCGGCATAGAATCGCCGCCGCTTATTTCCTACGATCAGGCGGAAATGGCGCCGATCGTGCGCAGTTTTTATAAAGACAACAAGCGCGTCCGCAACGACCTTATCAAAAGCGAACTCGGCGTCCAGCTCTCCCACCCGGATTACCGCAGCGGTTTGCAGGCCTGCCTTGAAGTTGAAAAAGAAACTTCCGACCTGCTGAAATTTTCCGCCGGCGACACGGCGGCAGAGTAATTCTGTATTTACGAAATCTTTTAACAATCTGAAAACATGAAAAAATATCCGCCTCTGCGCGTTATTATTGTTGCGTGAAAGCGCGATGATGTTTAGTTTTCTTGCTATCCTGAGTCGATTCTTGAAAGAGGTTAATTTATCGTGAAGACATTCATTAATTATGGAAATAAACGCGGGTATTTTTAACGTTTAAGCAATATTATTACTAAATTTTGTAATAATATACAACTAAACGGCCCTAAATGTTTGTTTACTGTAATTTTGTCTTGATAAAAAAACCTCGAACAGTTATCTTACGTAAATGAATTAATCAGGCAAAACTTTTAACCCCCTCCAAGGAGGCCTCTATGGCAAATGAAGATAACGAAAATGGTTTTCACGGTTACCGGTTTCTGGTGGATGCAAAAAATTCCAGACAGTACGCCATCCGCTACGATAACGGCGAGCCGCAGAAGCCCATTCTTGATTTTGCCACAAACGCGAAAGACAAGGGCCTCAAAGCCAATGAAACCGTTTTCGCGCTGGATGACGAGTCCACGATCGACGGCTCCCTGATTTCAACCATCGCCTATCAGATCACGACGAATGCCGAAGGTGTGCCCAACGGCCTGAAGTCGGTCGGCGTCTCTTACCGGAGAACCTTCGATCGTGACGACGAAGGCGGCCTCGTCGCTGTATACAGCCTGACATCCGAATCAAGGCAGGATCTGGCTAACCTCGGCTTTGACGCAGGCTTCCCGCGCCAGTTCAAGGAAGCTATCGACGCAGGCCCCACAGGCCAGCTGACCCGCGCGGTTCTGGACAACCTGTCTTTCCCGCCGCATCATGTCGGCGGCGCCGCTATTGCGCGCGCAAACACCAAGGCGGTCGTGCCGAAACCGATAACACCGGTTTTCAATCCGACTGTCACGCCGACGCAGCCCAGAACCTACAAAATTCCGGATGCAGCCGTCGAAGCGGTTCTCAAACAGTATTGCAAAGACCTGACCGCGCTGGCTGCCGAAGGCCGGCTGGATCCGGTCGTGGCCCGCGAAAAAGAAGCCGATCAGGCTTTAAAAGTCCTGACCCGCCGCAAACAATCAAGCCTTTGCTTCACCGGTGAAGCCGGCGTCGGCAAATCGGCCATGTTCGCCGCCGTTGCCCAGCGCATCGTCGACGATGCGACGCTGCCGGAGACCCTGAAAGGGGCCCGCGTACTGGAACTCGACCTGCAGGCGATGAACGCCGGCGCCAAATATCGCGGCCAGTTTGAAGAAAAACTGAAACCGCTGATCGACGGCCTGGCCGAGCGCGAAGGCATACTCAGAGGCCACAAAATCATTATCGCAATCGACGAGCTCCACTCGCAGCTGACCGCCGGCATGGCGGAAGGCGGCTCCGATGCCGGCAACATGATGAAGTCGTTCCTGACGACCAAAGGCGTCTCGGTGATGGGAACCACCACCGACGAAGAATACAAAAAACACATCGAAAAAGAA
>JAHFPI010000050.1:0-2885 GCA_023266795.1 Rhodospirillales bacterium | reverse complement strand
CGGCAGCCGTTTTGAAAAGCTGCGCCTGACGCCGCCCGACGAAGATACCACCGTCGTCATCATGAACAAGCTGTGGCCGCTGATCAAGGAGCACAACCACCTGACGGAAGACCTGTCCGACGAGGAAATGCGCTATATCGTCATGATGTCCAACCGTTACGCGCCGCAGGAAGCGCAACCCCGCAAAAGCGAAAAGGTCCTCAACATGGCCGCCGCCAGCGCGGAGTTCAGCCACCGCACAGCGATTAACAAAGACGACATCCTCGCCGCCATCGCGCAGATGTCGAACCTGTCGGAGGATTTCCTCAACCAGAGCGACCATGAACGTTTCCTGAAAATGGAAACCGAACTGCCGAAGGAAGTTCTCGGCCAGCCCGGTCTCCAGCGCGTCGTGGACGGCCTGATCGGTTCACGCTCCGGCCTGAACGACCCGAACCAGCCGTGGGGCTGCTTCGTGTTTCAGGGCCCGACCGGCACCGGCAAGACAGAGGCCTGCAAAGCCCTCGCCCGTTACCTGTTCGGCACGGAAGAAGCTTTGATCAAGCTCGACATGTCTGAATACGCCGAGAAACATACGGTCTCCCGCCTGATCGGCGCGCCTCCGGGCTATGTCGGCTTTGATTCGGCCGAACCCGCGCTGACGGAACGTATCCGCAACCGCCCCTATTCCATCCTGCTGCTGGATGAAATCGAGAAAGCGGCGCCGGAAGTGTTCAACGTGTTCCTGAGCATCCTGAACGACGGCAAAATGACCGACAACCAGGGCAAAACCGTGCTGTTCAATAACGTCATTCTCGTGATGACGACGAACGCCGGCGCCGCCACGGCCATCAAAATGCTGGAAGGCAAATCCAGCATGAGTCTGGCCGGCGCTGCAGGTCAGGACTCGCAGGCAAAAGTCGAGGAAATGCTCGCCGAGATCTACGCTAACGCCAGAAAGGTCAGCAACGGCGGCCCGTTCCGTCCCGAGATGATCAACCGGATAGAAGAACTGGGCGGGTTTATCACCTTCCTGCCGTTGGGCGCGCCTGTGATCGACAAGCTGGTCGTCCGCGAACTCGGCAAAATCAGCGAACGTCTGGGAAGCGCCGCCGGCGCCAACCTGCCCGGCGTCACGCTGGAAGTCTCGCCGGACGTGATGAAGCAGCTCTCCAAAGAAGGGTATAACCCGACGATGGGCGCGCGGCCGCTGCGTAAAGTGGTGCGTGAAAAAGTCGCCAATCCGCTCGGCAAATGGCTGATGCTCAACAAGGAGAAAATCCTGGCGTTTACCGCACAGGAAGGCGGCGCCAGAATCGTCATCGACTCTGTCGACAAGTTCGAGCCAACACTGGCAAAGCCGCTTGCTGTAGCCAACGACAACACGGCAAAAAAAGCCCCGAGAAAAAAAGTTGTCGCGGCGCCGACGAAAGCGTAAACTGAATATCTAACAATATCCGAAGAGGGGCCCCGCAAACGGGCCCCTCTTTTTTTATTCCCTTCGGCGCCGGAAAAGGGCAGAATCCGCCCATGATCAAAAAACTATCCCTTTCGGTCCTGCGTATCCGCGATTTCCGTCTGCTGCTATTCACCCGCATGTTTGTCATGATGGCGCTGCAATCGCAGGCGGTCATTGTCGGCTGGCAGGTTTACTCCCTGACCAAAGACCCTTTCCTGCTGGGATTGACGGGGCTGACCGAAGCCCTGCCGGCCATCGCCTGCGCCTTTTTCGCCGGTCATATCGTCGACATCGGCCAGCCCCGCCGGATTTATACCCTGTGCATCGCCACGCTGGCGCTGAACACACTCGCCCTGCTGCTGGTCGCCGGCCACATGCCCTCGCTGGCAAAGGACACCTTGCTGATTTTTATCTTTACCGGTATCTTTATTTCCGGTCTGGCGCGCAGCTTTATCATGCCCTCGGGCTTCTCCCTGCTGTCGCGCATCGTCGTCCGCACGGAAATCCCCGCCGCAATGGCCTGGCTCAGCAGCGGCTTCCAGATCGCCGCCATTGGCGGACCGGCCGTCGCAGGGCTGATTTACGGCGGCTACGGCGCGGGCGGGGCGTGGATGCTGCCGGCGTTTTTAATGAGCGCGGCGCTGCTGACGGTCAGCTTCCTGCGCACGACCCATATCCGCAACGCTGAAAAACGCGAGCCTACCCTGCAAAGCATCAAGGCAGGGTGGCGCTTCATCCTGAAAACGCCGGTGCTGCTGTCCGTCATGGCGCTGGATATGTTCGCGGTGCTGTTCGGCGGTGCTGTCGCCATGCTGCCCGCCTATGCCGATCAGGTGCTGCATGTCGGCTCCGAGGGGCTGGGTGCCCTTCGCGCCGCGCCCGCTTTGGGGGCCGTCGTAACCGCGCTTATGCTGGCGCTCCGGCCGATGAAACAGGTTTCAGCGCTGCGCCTGTTGTGGGTTGTCGCAGGCTTCGGCCTGTGCATGATCGGCTTCGGCCTCAGTACTTTGTTCTGGCTGTCGATGCTGTTCCTAATTGCCAGCGGCGCCTTTGACAGCGTGAGCATGCTCATTCGCGGCACCCTGATGCAGCTGCTGACGCCGGACGACATGCGCGGGCGCATTTCCGCCATCAACAGCATGTTCATTATTTCATCCAACGAGATCGGCGCTTTCGAATCCGGCAGCGCCGCGCGGCTGCTGGGGCTGGTGCCCTCGGTCGTGCTGGGCGGCATCGCAACGCTGCTGGTTGTCGCAACGACAGCCCTTATCTCGCCCAGACTGCGGAAAACCGTTGTCAGCGCGCAGGATGGCTGAACCCTCAGAAGTGCGATGTGAACCGGAACATGGCGGCGCCGTCTTTGGCGCCGGCGATGTTATCGGCATCGTTGCGGTAGGCGAGGCTGAAGCTGGCCTCGGCGCCGCCGGCCAGCGGACGTTTATAATTC
>JAHFPI010000220.1 GCA_023266795.1 Rhodospirillales bacterium | reverse complement strand
GTTCAGGAAGAGATGGAAAAGGCGCGCATCGAACTCGATCAGGCGCACCGCGGCGGCAACTGGACGCGCGCGGGAGAGCTGACGTACGGCGTCATTCCCCAGCTGGAAGAAAAACTGAAGGCGGCGGCCAAAGGCGCCGAAAGCTCGATGATCAACGAGGAGGTGCGCGACGGCGATATCGCCGCCGTCGTCAGCCGGTGGACGGGCATTCCCGTCGACAAGATGATGCAGGGCGAACGCGACCGCCTTCTGAAGATGGAAGATCATCTGACGAAGCGCGTGGTCGGGCAGAGCGCCGCCGTCACCGCTGTCGCCAACGCCGTGCGCCGCGCGCGCGCGGGGTTGCAGCGCAGGAACCAGCCGATCGGCACGTTTTTGTTCCTTGGCCCGACGGGCGTGGGCAAGACGGAACTGGCCAAGGCGCTTGCGGAATTTCTCTTTGACGATGAAGGCGCGATGGTGCGCATCGATATGTCCGAATACATGGAAAAGCATTCCGTTGCGCGCATGATAGGCGCGCCGCCGGGTTACGTCGGATACGAAGAGGGCGGCGCATTGACAGAGGCGGTGCGGCGCAGGCCCTATCAGGTCATCCTGTTCGACGAGATCGAAAAGGCCCATCCCGACGTGTTCAACGTGCTGCTGCAGGTATTTGACGACGGGCGTCTGACGGACGGGCAGGGGCGCAAGGTGGATTTTTCCAATACCGTCCTGATCATGACTTCCAATCTCGGCGCGGATTATCTTGTCGAGCAGAAAGAGGGCGAGGATGTCGAAAAAATCCGTGACAAGGTCATGGATGTCGTGCGCAAGGCTTTCCGTCCGGAATTCCTCAACCGCATCGACGAAATCCTGCTCTTCAAGCGCCTTTCCCGCGAGATGATGGTCAGTATTGTGGATATCCAGTTGTCCGGCCTGCAAAAAATGCTCGCCGAGCGCAAGATCCGGATCGAACTTGACGCAAAAGCCAGACAGTATCTTGCGGATGCGGGGTATGATCCCGCTTACGGCGCACGGCCGCTGAAGCGCGTCATCCAGAAAGACCTGCAAAACCCCCTTGCCAACCAGCTCATTGACGGCAAGATCGTCGACGACAGCGTTGTTCATATTACGGCGGGCAAGGACGGTCTTTCCATGAAGGCCGAAGAGATCAAAAGCAAGTCAAAGGGCAAGTCTGCCAAGGATGCGGCGGCATAGATAGTTGCCATTTTTCCCTATCCGCGCTATGAATACAGGTGGGGAAGGGGATCTCTATGCGACGTTCTTTATTGAGTGTTCTTGCCGTTCTGGTTTTGGCCGGCTGCGGCACCATGACCAGCAATTCGTACCAGATGGTGCGTGTGGAAACGCCGGGCGTGCTGGGGGCGGACTGCAAACTGGAGACGCCGGCCAATCAGTACCGCGCTCTGACGCCTTCCTCCATCCAGGTTGAGCGTTCTCACCACAATCTCAAGGTCGTGTGCGAAAAGGCGAATTACCATCCCGCCATGGTCGAGATAGTGTCGCATATGACGGCGAAGAATTTTTTGAATTTTTCCAACGGATTCATTCCCGGCGCGATATATGACGCGGCCAGCCATTCCGTCTACAGCTATCCCGACGTGATCAGCGTGACGATGGAGATGGACGAAACGGCCGTGGAGAAAGAGCGGAAGGCAGTTATGGGCGAACCCGTTGAGCCGCTGCAGCTCAAAAATCCGTATCCGCCTCTTTCCAATGTTCCCGCAGAAAAAAGTTTCACGCAATCTCTGAAAAAGTAGGCATGCATCGTATATTAGCGGTTTTTGTTGCGCTTATAGCTCTGACGGGGTGCGGTCACGAGGTGGCGCAGTCTAAACCGGAAGAGTATGCCGGACCTCTGTATCAGTCGCTGAGGGTGGATACGCCCGGAACGCAAGGCGCGCATTGCACGCTGACTTCTCCGGCGGCGACTTACACCCTGACGGCGCCGCAGAATATCACTGTCGAGAGGTCGCCTTATCCCCTGACCGTGACGTGCAGCAAGGACAACCATTTTCAGGGAAGCACGGTGATTCAGCCTGTTCTGGCCTACAGGACGGCGGATCGTGAGGCCTATGCCTATCCGCCTTCCGTCGTCGTTCCGATGCAGATCAATCACCGCCTTATGACTGTGGATAACCTGGTAGTCTTCTGACAGCCGTTATCTTGCCGCCGCGCGCAGAGACAATTTCGACAGGCTCTATCGTTACCTTCATGTGAAAGGCGTTGGCGTGAATCATATTCGCGTCGTCCGTCATGATGCCGACGTGGGCCGGGAAAAAGACGATATCGCCTTTTTTCGGCATACCGGCGGCTTCTCCGACGGCATTGATTTGCTGTTCCGTGTCGCGCGGCGCCGGAATGCCCGCGCGCGCCAGGCAAACCTGCACAAGACCGGAACAGTCGATGCCGAATCCGCTTCTGCCGCCCCAGTAATAAGGGGTTTCGAGGAACTTTTTCGCCGTGGCCGCGTAATCGCGGTCCAAAAGAGCGGTGGAGGAGACGTCTTGTTTATAGAGCCATTCCCCTGTGTCCAGCCGCGCGTATTTTTCCGTTTCTTCGATGAGGCTTATCGCGCTGCCAAAGCCGAGGGTCGCAACAAGGGGGGATTTGATATCGGCGTCGCGGTATATGTGGCTGCGCGCGGCGGTGACAATATGCGTCGCAGGCGTTATTTTCGGCGAAAGATGTTGTTTTTCGACGTACCCGGCATAGCCGTCATGGGCGCAGGTTCCCTTGCACCAGCCGTCCTTTTCCTCCGCGACGTTGAAGATCTCCCCGAAGACCAGCTGGGTTTCAAACCTGCCGCGCAAAGCCTCCCGGTCCGGCATTTCGCGGACATCGGCTGCGGGGGCTATGACCTGATGCGGCGTCAAGGTTTATGCTTGCCAAAGCGTTTCTTGATCAGTTCGTAACTGGCGCGCATGCCGAGCGCTTCGCCGCCCTCGGGCTTGCCGGGTTTTGCCGAGGGGATCCAGGCGAAGGTGTCGATATGCA
>JAHFPI010000219.1 GCA_023266795.1 Rhodospirillales bacterium | reverse complement strand
CAGAGAAATCGAGCGCAAAGGCGCGGCGGACCCGCTGACCGAAATGAAAGTCAACCGCCTGAACGCCGAAGTCACCCGCGCCTATGAACTGGCCGAAGCGGCCAAAAAACGCGTCGACCATCTGGAGACGGCGTTCAGCCGCTCGCCCCTCGGCGGCGCGAAATCGGACGATCAGGCCGAGGCCGATGTGTTCGCCGTCGAGCGCAAGCGCCATTTTCACGGCGAGCTGGACGTGAACACCTACCGCCAGTATAAATCGGCGCTGGGCCATTACCTGCGCAAGAACAACGCCGGCAACAACATCGACGAAATCAAGGCGCTGAGCGTCGGCTCCGATCCCGACGGCGGCTTCGCCGTGCCGCCTGACATGGGCGGGCGCATCATCTCGCTCATCCTCGAAACCTCGCCGATGCGGCAGGTCGCCAACGTCGTCACTATCGGCACGGACGCGCTGGAAGGGGTCAACGACCTTTCCGACGCGACCTCCGGCTGGGTCGGCGAGACCGAAGCGCGCAGCGAAACCGCCACGCCGAAAATCGGCGAATGGCGCATCCCCGTGTTCGAGCAGTACGCCGAGCCGCGCGCGACGCAGAAACTGCTCGACGACGCCATGTTCAACGTCGAGGAATATCTGGCAAACAAGATCGCCGACCGCCTGTCGCGCATGGAGAACACCGCCTTCATCAGCGGCAACGGCAACAAGAAGCCGCGCGGCATCCTGACCTATGCGGCGGGCGTGCCGTCCTCCTCGAGCTTTTCGGTCATCGAACAGGTGCCGACGGGCGGCGCGGGAGCTTTCGCCGCTTCCAATCCCGGCGACGCGCTGATCAATCTGGTCTACACCCTGAAGGCGGCCTACCGCGAAAAGGCCGTATTCATGATGAAACGCGCGACGCTGGCCGAAGTGCGCAAGCTGAAGGACGGTCAGGGCAATTACCTCTGGCAGCCGGACTTCCAGATGAAGCAGGGCGGCACGCTGCTCGGCTTCAACGTGGTGGAGGCGGAAGATATGCCCGCCATCGCCGCCAACAGCCTTTCGGTCGCCTTCGGCGATTTCAACGCCGGTTACCAGATCGTCGACCGGCAGGGCATCCGCATCTTGCGCGACAGCTTTACCGCCAAGCCCTACGTCAAGTTCTACACGACGAAACGGGTCGGCGGCGACGTGGTGAATTTCGAAGCCATCAAGCTGCTGAAATTCGCAACGTCGTAAGCTGCTCTGCGCCGGCGGGTTGTTACCCCCTCTTGCACACCCCTGCGTAACAACCCGCCACTTTTTTTAACCTTGCCGTCACCCCTGCGCAAGCAGGGGCCCAGTCGGGTCTTTTTTATATCTTAGCCAAAAACGCCAACTGGATCCCTGCTTTCGCAGGGACGACATCTTTGGTGTTCTTGAAACCCAGAAAGGAACTTTCCATGCATAATATCGTGAACACTACCGGCATCGAGCAATCGCTGATGCCGCAGACCATCCAGGCCGCCGCCCTTAATACCGGCAACATCGACATGCAGGGCGCCGAAGCCCTGTCGGTGGTCGTGCTTGTCGGCAACATTGTCGATACGCTGGACGCCTCCCACCGCATCGACGTGAAAATAGAGCATGCCGAGGACGACGGCACCGGCGCGCCGGCGGCCTATGCGGCCTGCACCGACGACGACGTGCTCAACTTCGCCGGGCTTTCCTCCGGCCTGTTCCTGAGCATTGACGCGGCGGGCAAAGAGCAGAAACGCCATGTCATCGGCTATCGCGGCGGCAGGCGCTTCGTCAAGGTCACGGCGACGCCGGTGAGCCTGACGACCGGCGGCCCCGTCGCCCTGCTGGCGCTGAAAGGCAACCTGAACCAACTGCCGGCGGTTAATACTTAAACTTTTTAAAACCCTTCTGTCGCCCCTGCGAAAGCAGGGGCCCAGTTGGGGCTTTTAACGCCAACTGGATCCCTGCCTGCGCAGGGATGACAAGGATTTTTATATGCCCCACCCGATGTACCGCCTGACGGAAACCACGCCGCCGGCCGCCGAGCCGCTGACGCTGGATGAAACAAAAACATTCCTGCGCGTCGACCACGATAATGACGACAGCCAGATCACAGGGCTGATCGCGGCGGCGCGGCAGTTCTGCGAAAGCCTCACCGGCCGCAGCCTGATAACCCGCAGCTACAGCCTTTTTCTAGACAGCTGGCCGGACAACGGCGCGGCGCTCGCCCTACCGCAGCCGCCGCTGCTGACCGTCACGCAGATTAATGTTTACGCCGCTGACAACAGCTCTGCGGTCTTTTCCGCCGCGAATTATTTTGCCGATACCGCCGGTGCGCCCGGACGCCTTGTTCTGGCGGAAGGCGCTTCGCCGCCGCTGCCGGGGCGTATTGCCAGCGGCATCGAGATCCGCTTCACCGCCGGTTACGGCGCGGCGGCGTCCAGCGTTCCCGTTTTATTGCGGCAGGGCATGAAGCAGATGATCGCGCACCTGTATGCGCATCGCGGCGACAGCCCGGATCAGGCGCTGCTGGCGTCCGGCGCCGCCGCGCTTTTCCAGCCGTACCGCGTTGTGAGCCTGTCATGATCGGCGATCTGAAACACCGCGTCACCCTTCAGGAATCTGTGCGCGCTTCCGACGGCGGCGGCGGGTTCACCGAAAGCTGGCAAAGCCTCGCCGCAGCGCCGGATGTCTATGCATCCATCGTGCCGCTGTCCGGCGGGGAGCAACTGCGCTACCACCAGCTCGAGTCAACGGTGACGCACCGCATCACGATCAGGTACCGCACGGACGTGACTCCCGCCATGCGGATTGTCAAAGACGCGACGGTTTACGACATCACTTCGGTAACGGATCAAGAAGGGCTGGGGATTTATCTGGAGATCCTGGCGGTGGCAAAGACTCCGTAGCAGGCGGCTCCTCCGGCGGCGGGCCGAGGGTTTTAAGGCTGACAGGCTTCCACACCGCCGCTTCCTTGTCGGCGCGGGCGACTTCATCCGGCGTCAGTTTCTTTTCGGCGATGCGGC
>JAHFPI010000049.1 GCA_023266795.1 Rhodospirillales bacterium | reverse complement strand
TTTTCAAAAAAGACGGGCGTGAAGTCTTCACCGCCACAGTAACAAGCGGCGGGTGTTTCGGTCCAAATCCTGACCTCGACCTCATCAATGAGGGATACGCTGCACTGAAAAGAGCGATCAAAGAGGGGAATCTTCCCGCAACAGCTGAGGATTTCAATACGGTCGCCGTAAGCGGCCGTGAATACGCAGTTACCAAAGGTCCTGCAGGCATTGACCCCGCCAGCCTGAAGCTGCTCAAACCCTGATAAATCTGGCGATAAAAAATCCGTCAATACCGCCGCTGTCTTTCCAGTGACAGGGCAGGGCGCGTATTTCGCCGCGTTCCGTGACCATCTCGGCGATGCCCTGAATTTCTTCCGGCGCGACCGGCGAAAGTTTTAACGGCAGGTTTTGCGCCAGTAGCCAATCCACCTGCGCTTCGCCCTCGGCCTTCTGGAGGGAACAGGTGCAATAAACCAGTGTGCCGCCCGGCTTCAGCATATTCACCGCGTTCAGCAGCAGTCGCCGCTGCAATGCGACCAGTTTTTCCTGATCCTTCGGTTCTTTCAAATGCAGAACATCCGGCTGATGGCGGATCGTGCCGGTGGCGGTGCAAGGCGCGTCGAGCAGTACGGCGTCCGCCGGTTCCGTCGGCAACCACACAGCGCCATCGGCCACTACCGTTTCAATCTCAAAATGAAGACGCTCCATATTTTCCTTGAGGCGCTTCACGCGTTCCGGCGAACGATCCACGGCGATCACCCGCGCGCCCGCTGCCGCCAGTTGCGCCGTTTTTCCGCCCGGCGCGGCGCACAAATCAATCACCGTTTTTCCCTTAAGGTCGCCAAATAACTTTGCCGGCAGCGCCGATGCCGCGTTCTGAATCCACCATTCCCCATCCGCAAACCCCGGCATATCGGGAATAAATCCGCCGCCGGTTTTTCTCAAGAAACCGGTCGGCAACAGCGTTGCATCAAGCCTTTCCGCCCAGTGTTCCGGATTGCTTTTCACCGAAATATCCAGCGCGGCTTCATTAAAATTCGCCGCAGCGATTTCCAGCGCCGTTTCAACGCCGTAATCCTTCATCCACTGCGCCCACAGCCATTCCGGCGTATTGAATTTTCCGGCGTCGCGGTCGTCCATCTCCGGAAAGCCCTCCCGTGTCAGGCGGCGCATCACCGCGTTAACCAGCGGTTTCTGGTGCGCGATCCCCTCCGCCTCGGCCAGCGCCACCGTCGTATTGACCGCCGCATGGAGCGGGGTTTTAAGAAACACAAACTGCGCAATCCCCAGCCGGAAAATATTGATCAGACTGGCGGGCTTGAGGGCTGTCAACGGCTCATGCAGCAAATGCAGCAGCACATCATCCATCTGCCGCACGCGCTTTAAAACCGTCGCCACCAGCAGCCGCACGAAGGCGCGGTCGCGTGACGGCAGCTTCTCGAACTTGTGCGACCCCGCCAGCGCCTCGTCAAAACTCCGCCGCCGGATAAAAATCTCGTTCAGCAGCGCATAAGCCACCTGCCGCGCGGCAATGCCGTCGCTGCTCTGATCGTCCGGTTCTGCCGTTTCGGGTGACAGGGTCACGTTTACTTCTTCTTCAATTTCGCCCGGATGCCGTCTTCCGTCGCGCAGGACTGGTAGATGATGGCGGAATAGAGGACGTAGATGAATTGCGGGTCAATTCCATATTTCTTACCCATGGCCACGCACCTGTCCCGCACCTCCTCCACCCGGTTGTGGAGAAATGACGGAAGATCGTGCTTTATCTTGATTTTGGCGACTTTCCGGACCACGCCGAAGCGGGTACCGAGCAGTTTCAGGATTTGGTTGTCCAGATCGTCGATCTGCTCGCGGTAGGGCTTGAGAATTTTTTTAGCGCGCTGTTGATTGCTTTCTTTCATGATTTATCTCTGTTAAGTTGCTGATTCCAACAAGTTGTAGCACACCCCATGCGTTTTTTTAAAATAATAACTGTTTTCGCCTTCTGCCTGCTGCTGGCCGTGCCAGCGGCGGAAGCCAAGGACTTTAACGCCGATACCTTTACGCTAAAAAACGGCCTGCAGGTGGTGGTCATCCCCAACCATCGGGCACCGGTCGTAACGCATATGATCTGGTACAAATTCGGCGGCGCCGACGAACATCCCGGCAAATCAGGGATCGCCCATTTTCTCGAGCACCTGATGTTCAAGGGCACGCCCACGATGCCGGACGGCCAGTTCTCCATTACCGTCAAAAAGCTCGGCGGCAACGATAATGCTTTCACCACGCACGACTACACCGCCTACTACCAGAATATCGCCCGCCAGTCGCTCCCCCGCATGATGGAGCTGGAAGCGGACCGCATGAAGAACCTGACGCTGGAAGAAGATCAGGTCGCCTCCGAACGGCAGGTGATCATCGAGGAACGCCGCCAGCGGATCGACAACCAGCCGCAGGCGAAATTCCAGGAACAGATGATGAGCGCCCTGTTCGTCAACCACCCCTACGGCACACCGGTCATCGGCTGGCTGCATGAAATGAAGGAGCTGACGCGCGAGGATGCGCTCGAAAACTACCGGACATGGTATGCACCAAACAACGCCGTGCTGGTGGTCTCCGGCGACATTACCGCAGCGGAGCTCAAGCCGCTGGCTGAAAAATACTACGGGGATATAAAAACCTCCGTATTGCCGGACCGCCGCCGTCCCCGCCCCGCCACGATCGTAGGGCAGCACCGGATTATCCTCGAAGACCCGCGCATCGGCCCACCCGTCATCACCAAAGTGTCCCGCGCGCCGCACGGCGACGACGCGCTGGAAATCCTGACCGAAATCCTCGGCGGTTCCACGACCTCGCGCCTGTATAAAGATCTGGTCGTGGACCAAAAGCTGGCCATTTCCGCCGGCGCCGATTACGAGCCGATCAGCCTGAATGACTCCACTTTCACCCTTTACGCCAGCCCGACGCCCGGCACCTCCGTCCCGCAACTGGAAAACGCCCTGAATGCGGAGATTAAAAAGCTTGCGGAAACGGGCATCACGCTGGAAGAACTTAAAAGCGCCAAAAGCCGGAAAAAAGCCACGATGACCTATTATCTCGACAGCCTGCAGGGCCCCGCCATCCTGTTTGGCCGCACCATCGCCAGCGGCTTCGACATGGATTACCTTGAAAACTGGAACGAGCGCATCGGAAAACTGACCATCGATGACGTGAACAAGGCGGCAAAAGCCCTGTTCGCCAATGACAACCTGCCCGTCACCGGCATCCTCCTGCCGCAACCAAAACCGCAAGCGCCTCCAGCTAAGGGAGAAAAAAAATGATCCGCCATTTCATTTTTTCCCTGCTGATCGTTTTTAGCCTGTGCCAACCAGCCTTCGCCGACAGCGCCAAAGTCCTGAACGTCCAGAAATTAAAAACACCGGGCGGGATTGAAGTCTGGCTGGTGGAGGACAAAACCGTCCCCGTCATTTCCATGAGTTTTTCCTTCGAGGGCGGTCTGATTTACGACCCCGAGGACAAGCCGGGCGTGGGACGTCTCGTCTCTATCCTGCTGGATGAAGGCGCCGACCAGATGACCAGCCAGCAATTCCAGTCCCAGCTCAGCGACAATGCCATCAACATGAGCTTCACCGCCGGGCGCGACGCTTTCTACGGGCAGCTTAAAACCCTAAAAGCCAACAGGGATCTCGCCTTTGATTTACTGCGGATGGCGCTCAACAAGCCGCGCTTCGATGCCGACGCCATCGAGCGGATGCGAAACGCCAATGTCTCCCAGATTAAAAACGATATGGGCGATCCCGGCTGGCTGGTCGCCCGCACCTTTAACGGCATGGCCTTCGAGGGGGACGTTTATGCTCTCCCCGGTCTCGGCACGCTCGACAGCATGACCAAAATCACCCGCAAGGATCTGGTGGATTTCGCTCATGCCCAGTTTGCAAAAGATGTCCTCAAGGTGGCGATCGCCGGCGATATCACAAAGGAAGAAGCGGCAAAGACCGTTGACGCCGTTTTCAATTCCCTGCCCGCCCAGGCGGAGGAAACGGAAGCGGCGGAGGTGGAACTGCACTATGGCGGCAAGACTATCCTGCTCCCGCTGGATACGCCGCAGACCTATATTTCCGCCGGCGAAAGCGGCATCAAGCGCGCCGACAAGGACTGGCCGGCGGCCACCATCATGAATTATATCCTCGGCGGCAGCGGCTTCGATGCGCGGCTGATGAAGGAAATCCGCGAGAAACGCGGCCTGACTTACGGCGTCTACACGACGCTGACCAGCATGAACCACGCGGCGCTGCTGCAAGCCAATCTCTCCGCCAGCAACGAAAAGGTCGCCGAAGCGCTGAAGCTACTGCGGCAAGAATGGGCGAAAATGGCCAAAGACGGCGCCACCGCACAGGAAGTGCAGGATGCGAAATCCTACCTGACGGGTTCCCTGCCGCTGGAGCTGACCTCAACGGACGATATTTCGGATACGCTCAACGGCCTGCAGCGCGACGGGCTGAATTATAACTACATCAACCAGCGCAATGCCGAACTGAACGCCGTGACCGCCGCCGACATCAAACGCGTCGCCGCCCGCCTGCTCAAGCCGGAAAACCTGACCATTGTCCTCGTCGGCCAGCCCGCCAACGTCACCGCCGACATCATGCTCGACCACCCGCCGGGAATGGCCGTGCCGCAAGCAAAGCCGTAGAGATTAATATTTAACCGCGTGCGGCAATCGTTTTTGGCGGCAGTTTTTTGTAATCCGCTTTCGGCTCTGCACAAAATTCGATGTGGTCATCGAAAACCTTGATGTATTGCGGCGGCATGGATGGATAATCCTTTGCGGCGGCATTGAACAGCGCAGCCAGTTTCGGCAGTGACAGCTTCTTTTCGCCTTCGAAGCGCAGAATGCAGGTCGCATTGCCGGTTACCCACGGCTTGGCATTCGGCGCGCCCGGACCCCTCATCTCAATCTGATGTTGCTGATATTCTTTAACGACGGGTTGTTCGCTGGACATTGCATTTCTCCTTTAAAAGTTGAGTGGATTGTATGTGATGGGGTATTATTCTGTCAATGGGGTAATCGGGCAGATGTTGCATTGTCACCCCTGCGCAAGCGGGGGCCTAGTTGGGTCTTTTCCTGCCGCAATGTAAACATCAACTGGACCCCTGCTTTCGCAGGGACGACAGCGCCTTGCCTACAACTTCGGCCCCGGCTTCTTATTCTGGTTGGCAGCCTTGGGCGCTTTGGGATTGTTGAGCACGGCAACGTCCTTTATCACGCCGTCCTCATACGTGTAAACGCTGGGCGCGGCGTTGGGGACGCTTTTCGTTATCAGGCGCTCGCCGGGAGCCGGCGCTTCTTCAATCCCGAGCACGATGGCAAAGGCATGCATGATCCCCGAATGGGCGACGATCAGCACATTCTCGCCGCGCGCCAGACGCGGCATCACTTCTTCGTCAAAAAATTTCTGCACGCGGGCGACGACCTGTTTGTCGCTTTCCCCGCCGCCGGGCAGAGGCACATCGTAAATCCGTTTCCAGGCGATAATCTCCGGATCGGTCTTGTGGTTGCGGCCGGTGAACTTGCCGGTATGCATCTCGGCGATTTCCGGACGCTTTTCAATCTGCCATGTGCCGTCAGCGTTCAGCAGATGTACCTGTGTTTTCGAGGTTTTGAGCGCCAGCGCCGCCGTATTGAACGCGCGGCTCAGGTTCGAGCTGTAAACCTTGTCAAACTTTATATTACCGATGAGCGCTCCCGCCTCCCGCGCCTGCGCCTGCCCCCGTCGTGTCAACGGCACGTCCTTCTGCCCGGTCATCAGGGATTTTTTGTTATACGCAGTCTCCCCGTGCCGGAAAATAACCAGTTTCGCTGTCGTCATGCCTGCCTGCCCTGTAGTTTGCCGTCTGCATATTTAAACACAATCGGCACACCGGTGGCAATCTCGGCCGTATTGATATTCTCCGGCGTGTTCTCGCCAAGAATAATCAGCATCGCGCGCAGCGTATTGCCGTGCGCCGCCAGCAGGACATTCTTCCCCGCCTTCACGTCCGGCAGGATATTTTTCTCGAAATATGGCTTTACCCGCGCCACGACATCCTTCAGGCTCTCGCCTCCCGGCGGCGGCACGTCATAGCTGCGGCGCCATATCTGCACCTGCTCGGCGCCGAATTTCTGGCGGGTTTCATCCTTGTTGAGGCCGGTCAGGTCGCCGTAATCGCGCTCGCGCAGGTCGTCATGCTTCACCATCGGCAGGATCTGCCCCGCTTCGGACAGGACCAGCTCCGCCGTCCGGTAGGCGCGTTTCAGTGTCGAGGTGTACACTTTATCGAATTTTATGCCTGTCAGGAGCTTGCCGGCACGCTTCGCCTCCGCCACCCCCGTCTCGTTCAGGTCAACGTCGGTAAAGCCGGTAAAGCGGTTTTCCTTGTTCCATTGGCTCTCACCGTGGCGCAATAACACGAGATAATTCATGATTCCCCCATATCTTTAACAGAATGTACCATTCTCCCTTTGACTTTTCCACCATAAAGTGGCATTTATTCCCCTGTAAAATAAGGTGAAAAAGTAAGTGAAAGCCCCGAGCAACCCTTATTGGCAAGGGGCGAAATGAAGGAAAAGGACTAAAAATGTTTAACATTACCAAGAAGGAACTAAACTGGGCCGGCAAGAAACTGACTCTCGAGACCGGTAAAATAGCAAGACAGGCTGACGGCGCGGTTGTCGTCACCTTTGGCGAAAGCACTGTTCTGGTAACTGCGGTTGCCGCCCGTGAAGCCAAAGCGGGACAGGATTTCTTCCCCCTCTCCGTGCACTATCAGGAAAAATATTTCGCAGCCGGAAAAATCCCCGGCGGATTTTTCAAGCGCGAAGGCCGTCCGACGGAACGCGACACGCTGATTTCCCGCCTGATCGACCGCCCGATCCGCCCGCTGTTTCCCAAAGAATTCCTTAACGAAACGCAGATCATCGCCACGGTCGTATCTTTTGACCTGCAGAATGAAACGGATGTCGCCGGCCTTATCGGCGCTTCCGCCGCGCTCACCATCTCCGGCATCCCCTTCATGGGCCCTGTCGGCGCTGCCCGCGTCGGCTACATCAACAATGAATTCGTCCTCAACCCCACCACCGACGAAATGAAGAACAGCAAGCTGGACCTCGTCGTCGCCGGCACACGCGAAGGCGTGCTGATGGTTGAATCCGAAGCGCACGAACTGCCGGAAAGCATCATGCTTGACGCCGTCATGTTCGGCTGGAAAGGCTTCCAGCCCGTTATCGACATGATCATCGACCTCGCTGAGAAATGCGCGAAAGAGCCGTGGGCCGTTGCAAAACCGGCTTTCGACAAGAAAGCGCTCGAAACAAAAATCCGCGACCTCGTTGCCGCAGACTTCAGGGCAGCCTATGGCACCCGCGCCAAGCAGGAACGCGTCAGCAAGCTGGATGCCGCCAAAGCGAAGGCCGTTGAAGCCTGCGCTGAAGAAGGCAGCCCGATCACTTCCGCTGTCGTCGAAGCGATGTGCAAAACAATCGAGGCGGATATCGTCCGTAACGAAATCCTCGACAAAGGCACCCGCATTGACGGCCGCGACACCAAGACCGTCCGCCAGATCACCGCTGAAGTCGGTTTCCTGCCGCGCGTGCATGGTTCCGCTCTCTTTACCCGTGGCGAAACGCAGGCGCTTGTGGTGACCACGCTCGGCACCGGCGATGACGAACAGCTCATCGACGGCCTGCATGGCGAAACCAAGGAAACCTTCATGCTGCACTACAACTTCCCCCCCTACTCCGTGGGTGAAGCCGGCCGCATGGGCGGCGCGGGCCGCCGCGAAATCGGCCACGGCAAGCTCGCCTGGCGCTCGATCCACCCGCTGCTCCCCGCAAAAGAGCAGTTCCCCTACACCATCCGCGTCGTCTCGGAAATCACCGAGTCCAACGGCTCCTCCTCGATGGCGACCGTCTGCGGTTCGTCCCTCGCGCTGATGGATGCCGGCGTGCCCCTCTCCCAGCCGATCGCCGGTATCGCGATGGGCCTGATCAAGGAAGGCAGCCGGTTCGCGGTACTGACGGACATTCTGGGTGACGAAGATCATCTGGGCGACATGGACTTCAAAGTCGCCGGTACCAAGAACGGCGTTACCGCTCTCCAGATGGACATCAAGATCACGTCCATCACCGAAGAGATCATGAAGATTGCGCTCAATCAGGCGCAGGTCGGCCGTCTGCACATTCTCGGCGAAATGGCGAAGGCGCTGACGTCCGCGCGCGACGCCCTCAACCAGAATGCGCCGCAGATCGTCACTATCAAGATCCCGAAAGAGAAGATCCGCGAAGTCATCGGCTCCGGCGGTTCGGTTATCCGCGAGATCGTCGCCCAGACCGGCGCCAAGATCGACATCGAGGATGACGGCACCGTGCAGGTCGCCGCCGTTAACGCTGAATCGATCCAGAAGGCGCTCGACTGGATCAAGAGCATCACCGCGACCCCAGAAGTCGGCGCGATTTATGACGGCACGGTCGTCAAAATCATGGAGTTCGGCGCATTCGTGAACATCATGCCGAAAACAGATGGTCTGGTACATATCTCCGAGCTCTCCACCCGCCGCGTCAAATCCGTCGGCGAAGTCGTCAAGGAAGGCGACAAGGTGCGCGTAAAATGCATCGGCCTCGATGAAAAGGGCAAGATCAAGCTCTCGATCAAGGCGCTGCAGCAGGAAGACGGCCAGCGCGAAGCGGGCTAACATAAAAGCCTGATACGGGATTAGGGGCGCAAGTTTAAAGCTTGCGCCCTTATTCGTGGAGGATTTAAAAAATGCTTGAAACAGACCGGCTGATCCTGAGACGATGGACGGAGGCCGATGTAGACCCCTTTGCCGCCATCAATGCGGATCCGAAGGTCATGGAATACTTCCCCGCCCCCCTGTCAGAAGAACAAACGCGGCAGATGATCGGAAGGATTGAGGACGGCTTCCAAACAAACGGTTTCGGGCTCTATGCGGCGGAGCTGAAAGAAACTGCGGAGATGATCGGGTTTATCGGTTGCTCCATACCGAACTTCGAAGCGCCGTTCATGCCCTGCATCGAAATCGGCTGGCGGCTCGGCTCCGCCTATTGGGGTAAGGGGCTTGCTCCCGAAGGCGCGCTGGCGGTGCTGGCGGATATGTTTTCGCGTCCGGATATAGAAGAAATTGTAAGCTTCACGGCCAGCCTCAACAAAAAGTCAATGAGCGTTATGAAAAAAATAGGCATGTCTTCCGATGCCCGCGACAACTTTTTCCACCCGAAACTGCCTAAAGACAATCCCCTGAGTCCGCATGTATTATATCGGCTGAAGAAACAATAAGGATATTAAAATGACACAAACCAAAAACACTTTTTTAACCCTATTTTTTATAGTCGCGCTGTCACTGTGTTCCATTATTAATGCCTACGCCCAGAATAACGCCGCTCAGCCCGCGACAAGCGACGTGTTTGAAAGCTGGCAGAGAACCAAGGATTACATGACAAGTCAGGGCATAGACCCCATGGCGATAAGCTGGCCGCTAATTGATCCGCTATGCTTGGGATTACGAACCGAGTCTGACCAAAGGCAATACAACAAATGCGAGTACGAGAAAGCCAGAGACAGCGTTTTATATGCAAACGACAAGTCTCAATGTTCCACCCGTGTGACCGGGGCTTATCCTGACAGCCTTCTAAAAGGACGAACGGATACTTTAACCGAAACAGACAAAAGCGGAGTCACTCATGCCTATCAACGGGCGATTGCTCCCGTATCAACCCAGGACCTACAGCAACAACGATCGGGCGCTATCGTGGAATGCATGCAAAATTTGGGATGGGTGAATGCCGACAATTGGCTTCTTGGAAGACGCAATAGTTACTGCCAGTAGAAGCCCTGCATGTCAAAACTCATCATTCCCAAAGTCATCGGCCACCGTGGCGCCCGCGCCTACGCGCCGGAGAACACGCTTGCCGCTATCCATGCCGCTGCCGATCTGGGAATCGAATGGGTGGAGATCGACGTCAAACTGACCAAAGACTGCGTGCCGATCATATTCCATGATGAGGAACTCGGCCGCTGCACCAACGGCTCCGGCATCGTCGCCGAGACGGATTTCAAGGCGATTGAGGAACTGGATGCCGGGCTCTGGTTCGGCGACAGTTTCATGGGCGAAAAAATCCCCACGCTCGAGGACGCGCTCAACGTCATCATCGACAGAGGCCTCGGCGTCAATCTCGAGATCAAGCCCTGCCCCGGCCGCGAAGTCGAAACCGCCGAAGTCATGCTCGATTTCGCCACCCGTATCTGGCCGGATGACGCGCCGCCGCCGCTCGTTTCCAGCTTTTCGCACGTCAGCCTGGAGTCCGCGATGGATGTGATGGCCGAATGGCCGCGCGGGATGCTGATTGACGAATACATCCCCCACTGGCGGGAACTGGCGGAGCATATCGACGCTCATACCATCAACATCAACGGCAACACCCTCACCCGCGACCAGATGGACGAATACCTCGACTACGCCAAGCCCGTCCTCGCCTATACCATTAACGATCCCAAAAAGGCGCAGGAACTGCTAAGCTGGGGCGTCGCGGGCGTATTTTCCGATTGCCCCGACGTGATCCGCGACGCCATAGAACAATTTCACTGAGGCTCTGCATGTCAAAACTTCCCATCGTCTGCATTCCCTGCAACCGTTTTGAATTTCAGGAAGCTTCCGCCCATATCGTCAAGCACCAGTATGTCCGTCCCCTGCTGGAAATCGTCAGGTGCATCCCGCTGCTCATCCCCGCCATCGGCGCGGAATTTGAACTGAAAAGCATTGCAGGCAAGATTGACGGCCTGCTGCTGACCGGCGCCTCATCCAATGTCGAGCCATCCCATTACGGCGCCGAGCGCGAATTCAGCGAGCATGACCTCGACACCGACCGCGACGCCACCAGCCTGCCGCTGATCCGCGACGCCATCGCCATGGATATACCGGTATTCGCCATCTGCCGTGGCTTTCAGGAAATGAATGTCGCCTGCGGCGGCACGCTCCACCAGTATGTCCAAAAGCAGCCGGGGAAACTTGACCATCGCGGCAACCGCGACCTGCCGCTCAAGGAACGCTACG
>JAHFPI010000218.1 GCA_023266795.1 Rhodospirillales bacterium | reverse complement strand
TGAATTATAAACGTCCGCTGGCCGGCGGCGCCGAGGCCAGCTTCAGCCTCGCCTACCGCAACGATGCCGATAACATCGCCGGCGCCAAAGACGGCGCCGCCATGTTCCGGTTCACATCGCATTTTTGAGGGTTAATAAAGAACCCGTAACGCGGCGCCCACCTGAATCCGGGTGTTTTGGGGTTCCAGCCATTGCGATGTGTCGGGGGCTGTATAGGTGTTTGAATCAGCAACATTCCAGTAACGGAAGAAGGGGCCGATTTCCCAGGTGCTGTTTTCGGCAATCGGGCGGAACATCAGTTCTCCGCGCAAGCCATATCCTCTCGTCTGGGTGTTGCGGATGTCATATCCTCCGAGGCTTTGCAGTCTTGAGTTAACCCATCCCTTGATCAGCTGATCATATTCCAGATTGGAAGAAAGCAGCCATGAGCCCACGGGCAGATGCCATGTCATTCCCACAGGAACATAAAGCTGGGCGATGCGGCGGTCATATCCGAAGAGACCCAGATCGGTGACTGTTCCCTTGCTGTTATCATAGAAAAAACGCCCGCCCACGCCCGTGTACAGGGTTGTTACATCTCCCATCAGCAGAAACGTTCCGCCGCCACGGAGGCGCAGTTCGCCTTCATACTGCGGGGAGCCGGCGCTTGAGCCGCTGTCAGATCTATAATGATCCGATCCGTAAGACAGACGGCCATCTGCGCCAAAAATATAATTTCTGGGTGATGTGTGGGTATAGCTGGCCGTTATGCTGCCATAATTTGAATTATCCAGCAGCGTCGGAAAGGCGGCAGGCTCGCGGTAACTATCGTGGAATCCTTCCACACCAAGACTAACCACGCCGCCGCCCTGACCTTTGTCAGTAGATGAAGCTGTCTGGACCGGTGGCTGACTTACTGGTGCGGGGGTTGGGGCAGGAGCAGGAGTAACGGAGGTATCTAGCCGGACAATCTGCTCGTCTGCCACCGGTGCGGGGGTTGCCTCGGCAGAGGAAGCTATCTGTGCGGGAGGCTGTACCGGTGGTGGTGCGGGGATAGGGGCGACAGGAGAAGGGGCTGCCTGATTTACCGATACGGTTGCGGTGTCCTGCGGAGAGACCAGTCCCTGTGTGTAAAGCACGCGCAGTTCATCCCGCGCTTTGGTATTGCCGCCTGCGGCTGCTTTTTTATACCATTTTGCGGCTGTCGTATAATTCTGGGGAACGCCCAGTCCCTGCGCGTACAGCGTGCCCAGTTCGCTTTGCGCTTCTGCATTGCCTTGTAGTGCAGCTTTTCCGTACCACTGGGCCGCCTGCGTGTAGTCCTGCGTGACGCCCTGTCCCAGCGCATAAAGCGTGCCCAGCGCGACCTGCGCCCCGGCATTGCCCTGTGCTGCCGCTTTGCCGTACCACTTTGCGGCTTCCGCAGAGTTTTGCGTCACGCCGGTGCCGGAGCTGTAAAGCGCGCCAAGCCGTTCCTGCGCATCGGCGTAACCCTGCACGGAGGCCTTGCGGTACCATTCCGCCGCCAATTCGTAGTCATGCGGCACACCGCGTCCGTAGGCGTAGAGAAGGCCAAGACCGGCTTGCGCCCCGACGTCACCCTGTTCCGCCATATTATTTATTTTTTTTAATGTTTTGGCATCGGGCGTGACGGGTTCCCATGCCTGTGTTGCTTCATTAAAGCCGATCTGTTCGCCTGTTCTATAGTTTGTAGCTGTAAACTTATATGTGGGCTCGGCAATGACGGACAGCTGGTATCCGGGCAGCACTGCGGGGTAAAACTGGGGCCGGGACTGCGCCATAGCAGGGCCGGACGATAGCAATGCGAAGGTAGAAATTGTTGCGGTGAGGACGGTAGAAAATATTTTCACGATTTTTCCCCTGAAAATTAACATACCCCTATATAACGCCCGTCCGTGGGAGGAATCCCTCTCGAACGTCCGCACTTTCAGACTCCACCAATTCATTATGCCAGTCAATGCACTTCACGGTTTCCGGCATTATGTCTATTTAGGGGGATTTTTGCTGTTTCTGCTGCGGCTTAATTATCGCATAATCCCAAGGATGTAATGAAACGGGATTGAGCTTTGGCAAAGACGAAAATGATGGACGTTCTGGTGATCGGCGGCGGCGTCAACGGCGCCGGCATTGCGCGTGATCTGGCGGGGCGCGGCCTTTCCGTCATGCTGTGCGAGAAGGACGATCTGGCCAGCGCCACGTCGTCGGCCAGCACCAAGCTGATTCACGGCGGCCTGCGCTATCTGGAGTACAAGAAATTCAAGCTGGTGCGCGAGGCGCTGATCGAGCGCGAGATTTTGCTGCGTTCCGCGCCGCATATCATCTGGCCGATAAACTTTATCCTGCCGCATCACAAAAAACTGCGTCCGTGGTGGATGATCCGGCTCGGCCTGTTCATTTACGACCATCTGGGCGGGCGGAGAATCCTTTCGGCGTCGCACGGGGTTTCCTTTGCGGGAACCAAACTCGGCCAGCCGCTGAAGCCGGCTTTCAAGCGGGGCTTCAGTTATGCGGATTGCTGGGTGGACGATGCGCGGCTGGTGGTGCTGAACGCGCTGGATGCCTACGAGAAGGGCGCGCAGGTGCTGACCCGCACCGAATGCGTCAAGCTTGAAAAACACCCGCAGGAGAAGGGCTGGGTCGCGACCCTGCTGGACAACATCACCGAGACGAAAACCAAAGTCCATGTCGAGGTTGTCGTGAACGCCGGCGGTCCCTGGGTCAACAAGGTGCTGGGGCTGGCCGATGCGGGCATGGAAAAATACAAGGTGCGCTGGGTCAAGGGCAGCCATATCATCGTGCCCCGCATTTATCAGGGAGAGCAGGCCTATATCCTGCAAAACACCGACCACCGCGTCGTCTTCGCCATTCCGTATGAAAAGGACTACACGCTGATCGGCACGACGGAGAGCGACTATCACGGCAGCCTTGAGGAAGTGCGGATCAGCATTGAGGAAGTGGAATACCTCTGCAAGGCGGTCAACCAGTATTTCCGCCACCAGATCAAGCCGGAAGA
>JAHFPI010000048.1 GCA_023266795.1 Rhodospirillales bacterium | reverse complement strand
CTGAGAGTTCCACTCTTGCCCCGCTGCTCGCCGATCGTCTTGGCGACTTTGACAACAGCAGGTGCAAAATCTGTTCCGGAATTGAGGCCGCCGCGCATCTTCTCCATGGCCTTGCCGATCGAAATACGATCGTCGCCGGGCTTAATCATGATGGGCGGGTCTTTATCGCCCCACATGCCGACGTAAATGTTCATATGCATATCTTTGCCGGCGGCAGCTTCATACAGAATGGCGGCAGCCTGCAGGGCGCTTTGCAGCGGAGAAGGTTTACCGCTGTTCCAGCCGCCCATAGCCGAACCCATGCTGCCGGAACCGTCAATCATGATGACGATATCGACTTCGGTGGGCACAAATTTGTTTTCGTCCTTGTGAAACCGTTTCAGGTCGTTCTCTTCCACCGTGCCGGTAAGTTTTTTGATCGCCAGCGAACGATGCGCCTCCATGTTAAAGCGGTCCTTGACTTCGCCGTTCTCCGGCAGGATGTCCAGCGAACGCGACATGGAAACCTTGCGCTGCAGCTGCTTCTTCTGGATTTCCTTGAAGATAATGCGCACACGGTTGATCGGCCCGCTCAGTTCTGCAATACGCTTCGGATAATCCGCCCAGTCCTGCTTGGCAAGATCCGCCAATGAGCGGCCATCGCTGTGACCAGCGCCTTTGCCGGCGCCCTGGTTTTTACCGGGCTTCTTGCCGGGTTTTTTGCCTTTACCCTTGCCTTCTCCGTCGCCCTCTTCGCCATCTTCGCCGTCGGCTTCTTCGCCCTCTTCGCCTTCGCCGTCTTCGTCAGATTTCTCGGCTTCTTTTTCAAGATCTTCCATGCTCTGGGCATCGCCGTCGGCATCTTCGCCTTCGCCGTCAGCGTCTTCGCCGTCGCCCGGCTCTACTTCATCGCTCGGAACTTCGGAGGGTTTCTCAACGCTGGGCATATCGCCGGCGCCTTCAACGGGAACGGAATCGTCTTCGTCGGTGCCGAGCTTGCCTTCAGCGCCCTCGCCGTCCTGCTCATCGCCTTCTTCGCCTTCCTGTTCGTCGCCGTCGTCACCTTCGCCTTTTTTGCCTTCTTTTTTCTTTTCTTCTTTTTTCTTTTTGCCTTTTTGGCCGTCCTGATCGTCGCCGTCCTGATCGTCGGAATCGTCGGAATCATCGCCGTCATCGTCGATGTCGTCAGAGGGTTCGCCCTGCTGTTTGCCGTGCTTGGACTTCTTGCCCTTTTTGCCTTTTTGGGGCTTCCCGCCTTCTTGGCCTTCATCGCCATCCTGCTCGTCGCCCTCTTCGCCGTCCTGATCTTCGCCTTCCTGCTGCTGTTTTTCCTTGGCTTCTTTCAGCTGCTTGTCGATCTGGTCGTTGGCCTGAAGCAGGATTTTCTGGATCAGGTCTTCCCCGTAGAGCTTCCAGATTTCCTCGATAATAGCCTTGCGCTCCTGATCGGCGTGCTTGACGCGGCCTACCAGGTTGTTCCAGCCGTACAGCCGCTCGTGCTGCTTCGGCTGCAGGTTTTCAAGGCCCTTGGGGCCGCCGCACAATTCGCGCAGGTATTCGAAATCGACATGGGCGATGCCGTCCGTATCGTTCTTGTCGTCATCCTGACGCAGCGCCAGCGTAGCCGTCTTGCGCACCATGTTCGGATCGACGCCGACGCGGAACCAGCCGGCGTCCGTATTCTCGAACAGCGCGTTATTCTGGAAGAAGCTCAGCTGCACGGCATTGCAGAGGTTCATGTAGCGGCGCAATTCCTTGGAGGCGTTCTTGTCCTCCGGCAGGCGCGTCAGGCCGATGGCGCGATGCGTCACCGCCGTGTTGTTGAGCGAAACGCTGTAATCCTGCAGCATCTGCAAGCCCATGTTAGAGACGAACCTGTTGGCGACGTTCTCCTCTGCGGCATTGAACATCATCTGGCGCAACGACCACTCCGCGCTCAGAAGACGCAGCTGCTTGTATTCATCCGGTTTCAGCTTCGGCCCTTTTTTGGCGGCGGCTTTACGGGACTTCGCCAGCAGCGGCTGCATTTCCCTGAAGACCACCTGCATGCGCTTCGGATAGCTGACCGACAGGAGCGCATGGCCGATTTCGCGGTAGACGTCCGCGCGGGCATGTTCGAAGCCGACGATCATCGTCTGCATCAGGTCGATATCGATGATATTTTTCTGGCGGCTGTAGGTGAAGCCGGTTCCCGGCTCGCCCCAGGCGTATCTGGTGTCTTTGTCGCGCAGCGCTTCGCGGACGTGGTGGGCGTGGGACAGCAATTCCTGATAGGCCATCTGGGTGCCTGTCACCTGTTTCCACAGCGCGGTCTCGCTCAGCTCACCCGTTTCATTGGCGGGCTGCCATGCCTTCATGGTGTCCGGATTGAGCTTCAGGTAGGCGAATGCAGCGCCCCAGACCAGCTGTTTTTCCGGCGTATCAAACTGCGGCTTCTGCGGCGCCAGCCCGACCTGCACCGCTTCAAGCACGTTCAGTATCTCGCTTTTGAAATCCGGATCGCTTACGCGGATGCTGTTACAGAAATTTTTGAGATCCTCCAGCGTAAAGGGCTGGGGCTGTTCCTCGTCCTGCGCGGCCCTGATCTTGCTGTTCAGAAGAAACCTGCTGCGCGTCAACGGTTCGCGCAGGATGCTTTCGATTGTTCTTCTGTCTTGATTGTTGTCCATTTACACGCAATCTCAGGTCAGAGGTTTCAGCGCCGATGACAAAAATGCAGAACTCCTGATAGAAAAGTTCTCGTAAAGTTCAAGGCGGACTCAGGACTGCATTTCTGATCGTGCGTGACTGTATCATTTTCGAAGAATAGGTAAAAGAGGGAAAATGCAACAGAATGTAAAATAATGAGCTATTTTTTAGTCCTAAATTATAAACCACGCCATGATATTGTAATATAATTACAATTAATCGTTTTTTGGAGACATTATGCTCTTAAAATTACAAGCCCGGAAACAATCCCGATCACGCATGCCGCAAAAACGTATTGCAGCAGCGCTGCGCGTGACAAATCTTCAGGCATAAGACGGGCGGAAGCGCCTTCCGGGCCGATCCATGGATGCTCTTCCACATAGTCGGCGCTGTATCGGACGGGCCCGCCCAATGTTACCCCCAGCCCGCCTGCAAGAGCCGCAATGAGCCAGCCTGAATAGGAGGAATGATACAGCCCTCCCTGCCGGAGAATCGTCGTGACCGCCCGCACCGGGTTGGAGCGGCTGACAAACAACGCGCTTGCCGCCAGCAAGGCCGTTCCGAGAATCGCCGGAATAATATTCAGCAGCCTGTCGGCGACCCTGACGAATCTGCCGAAATACCTGCGGCGTTCGTCCGCCAGCCCGAAAGCCTGATTCAACGCCGCATAGGTCACATATACCGACATGCCCACAGGCCCCGCCGCAAGAAACCAGAAAACCGGCGCCAGCAAAAACTGGTTGAGCGAAAGCGCAATAAATTCGATAGTCTTGCGTATCACGGTATGCACATCGGCATTATCCAGAGGCTCCCGCAGGTACGGCTGCACGGCGGCGATGGACAATGGCAATTCATTATTGCCGAGATGCCGGAGAACCTGCCGCACCGCTTTCAGCGGAGACATGAAATTAATGCAGAGCGATAAAAACAGCAGTTCGGCAACAACCCCATAAGACATGTGCGAGATGTACATGACCTCGTAGCCTGCCAGCGCGCCGATGCCCCCCATCACCAGCCCCACTATCGTCCCCCGGATAAACCGGACGGGCTGCGGGCGCGTCTCGCGATTCAGCCGCCGCTCCAGATCAAAGCCGGCGACTTCGACCAGCACGAAAAAAAACGGCTTAAACCCGCGCCGGTAAGGCAACGCGAAGCCTGCGCATAAATGCAGTATGAGATAAGTGGGTAATAACAGAAAAGCCATTGTGGTTTCCGGCTTTTGGTTGCTGCTACTCGCGCATATCGCGTTGCGTACGTTCCTTGCGCTCGTGACGCTCCTGCGCCTCAAGGCTTAAAGTGGCGATAGGACGCGCCTCAAGCCGTGCGACGGAAATCGGCTCGCCGGTCTCTTCGCAGAAACCGTAAGTGCCTTCGTCGATTTTTTCGAGCGCGGCGTTGATCTTGGAAATCAGCTTGCGTTCACGGTCACGCGTACGCAATTCCAGCGCATGATCTGTTTCGGCGGAAGCGCGGTCGGCAATGTCCGGCTTTTGCAGGTTGTCTTCCTGCATTTCCTTGATGGTCTCGTTTGATTCGACCAGCAGCTCGGCGCGCCAGCGCATCAGTTTCTGGCGGAAATATTCCAGCATCACCGGATTCATAAACTTCTCTTTTTCCGAGGGCTTATAATCGGGCGGCAGAATGGTCGATGATGATTCCAGCAGAGCGCTCATGATTGTTTACCTGAATTAGTGTACGGGGATGCCATTATAGTATTGGCAGGAGTATTTCACAACATCGCTCTTTTCTGCGCTAACCAATTGTATTTGCTGAAAGTATTATAATATTATTTATCCATAAAAATATTTTCTTGATCTCGTCTCAGGTTATGATAAACGTATTGCAGTCAATTTTTTAATCACTTTATATACAGGAGAATAACGATGACCCCGAGAGACCAGGCACAGGAAACAGAACACGGCACCCAGTTCAAACCGGAAGTAAAGAACGTCATCACCCTGACGCTGGCCTTCGCCAAGGCTGTCGGCAAAAAACAAAAAGACAAAGCCGATAACCTGATTGTCTCCCCCTACAACGCGATGGCCTGCCTTGCAATGGTGGCCAGCGGCGCGGATCGTGAGACCCGCGCGGAAATGGCCAAGACGCTGTTCGGCATGGATGGCGCATTCCTTGTCGCCGGCGTCAACGCCTATGCGGCATTAAACGATGAAATTCTGAAAGCCAATAAAGGTCAGGTCGAACTCACGACCGCCAACGGCGTCTGGACCAACAAGGACCTCGTCACGCTGCGCCAGGCTTTCGCGGATGGCCTGAAAAAAACCCTCGGTGCCGAGATCAGCGCTGAGGATTACGCCGATCCGGCCACCGTCAAAAAAATCAATGACTGGGCAGCCAAAAACACCAACGGCCTCATCAAGGAAGTGCTTAAGGAGCTGCACCCTGACGATGCCGCCGTTCTCGCCAGCGCGCTTTATTTCAAAGGCCAATGGACGAGCAAATTCGACAAATCGCTCACGCAAGACAAAGTTTTCAAGACCGATGGCGCCGGAGCTTCACAAACGCCCACCATGCATCAGGACTTCGAGAAAGGCCTGTCTTACCAGAAGGGCAAAGACTTCGAAGCTGTCGCCCTCACCTATGGCGAAAATAAACATACCGACAAAGAAAGCAAATACCCCACCATGCGCATCGTTCTTGTGCGCCCGACGGATACCGCCGTCAGCGCCCGCGACTGGCTGGCCGGTCAGCCCTCCGGTAAAGTTCCCGCATGGCTTGACCCCTGGGCGTTTGAACAAGCCACAGGTTCGGTCGAACTGCCGCGCCTTGACATCAAGCAAAAACACGATCTCATTCCGGCGTTGGAAGATATGGGCATCACAAAGGCTTTCCACAGGGGAGCCGATTTCACGAAGATGGTGGAAGCCGGCGGCGACAAACTCTATGTCAGCCAGGTATCCCATGATGTTGTATTCAAAACCGACGAGCAGGGCAGCGAAGCCGCTGCCGTCACAACAGCCGTGATGACTCTTGAATGCGCATTTCGTCCGCCGGTCAATGTCGACGTCAAACTTGACCGTTCTTTCGTGTTCGCCTTGCAGGACATCAAAACCGGCGCCGTCCTGTTCGTAGGCGCCGTCAACAAGCCCAACAACGACATGAAGCCGGAAAAAAAGAAACGCAAAACAAAAACGATAAGCATGTAAGCGACTGCTGCTACGCTATCGCCTCGGCCACTTGCTTTCTTAGCGCGTTTCCTGTTTAGGTGCGCTTACTTTCCCTCTCCCTCCGGGAGAGGAAGGGGCCCATGCGAAGCATGGGAGGGTGAGGGTACTTTTGGCAAAAATATAGCAGAATCTAAAATTATTCAGACACTCCACCCCGCCGGAGGGCGGGGTCTGGCCGCGCGAAGCGCCTTTATAAATGCGGCTTCGCCGCGTGCCGGATGCCGCCCTCCGGCGGTATGGCGGTGATGAGAGTGTATAGGTAATTTTAGATTCTGCTATAACAACACGCTGCAAGAGATAGTACCCTCACCCCAACCCTCTCCCGGAGGGAGAGGGGGTAAGGAAATTCCGAATCCACCTAAACGGGAAATGCTCTAATACGCGGAACAGGCCTTTTCCACACGACGGCCTGCTCCCTTGAGTCCCGGTAGCCGGAATAGCCGATGGGCTGGGCCGGTGACGCTGCGGTGTTAAAGGCTTTAGCCGGCAGGCTTCTGACGGTACCGCCACCGGTGCCGATGTGGAGAGCGGTGATGTCGGATTTATTTTCGGCAAGGGCTTTGGCAAATTCGTCGGCAACTGATTTCCACTGCTCCGGCGTGACGCGTCCGCCGAGCGTTTCGAGCGAGTCAAAAACGAGTTCGCCTTTCTTGCCGCGCCAGGCCCAGGTCTCGCCCAAAATCTTGTTATCCTTCTCCACGACATAAAACCCGCTGTTCTCCGACATGAAACCATCGGTGGCGCATGAGGCGCCCATACCGCCGATGGACTGGCAGCAGTTTGTGATTTCGCCCAGAAACAATCCGCGCACGTCATTGGCGGCAAGTTTGTGGAATGACGCGCCTTCCATGCCGAAGGATTTGCCGTCAATAACAATCTCCGGCAGGTTTTTAACGATGCCTTTTTTCTGTGTTTGCACCAGCGCCAAAGCAGCATTGAAGAGCTTCTCTTCGACGTGATGTTCAAAACAAAGTGCTGCCAGCTCCGGACATTCCCCGCCGCGCGTGAAAGCCAGTTTCGCCGCTTTCTCGCGCGTATTGTGATATGACCACGTTTTGCCGTCAGAACTTTTTTCCGGCTGCGGCAAGCGGTCCGCGTAACGGAACAAAGCCGCCATGCCGGGGCCGCACTTCAGGGCGGCGTCTCCCCAGGCTTTGGTATCCGCCGAAGCCTCCAGCGGCGCCTTGACGGGATCAAGCATATCGCGCAGCGGCACTATGCTTGTTTTGCCCCATTTGGACAGGTATTGCAAAACCCGCTGCTCCGTGCCGAAAAGCGCCGTGGCGGCAAAGGCCATCTTGTTGGCGTAAGATTCTTCTATGTGCTCCGTCAGCAGCATGTCTTTAACAGCCTTAAATGTCGTGCTCCTGAAATACGCCGTATTCTGCTGCCACAAACGGGTCGGCGGGAGACAGCGCATGGTTTTTTCCCAGTGCTCCCTTCCCTTCCAGTACGCATGATAATTTTCCTGAAGCTCCGGCGGAAGTTTCGCGAGCGGTGTGCCTTTTTCTACGAACAGGTTTACAATTTCAGTCCGCTCCATCATCATCGCCCACATGGGCGCCGTACGGCCGTCACCATCCGCGTCGTACGGATCGGCCCCCCTGTCGAGCAGCAGAGACACGCTCGCCGCCTGACCGGCCATGGCCGCCACGGTGAGCGCTGTCCAGCCCTCGCTGTTCTTTTCATGAATGTTCGCCCCCCTGTCGAGCAACAAAGCAGCAATCTCCGGACGGTAAGTTGCCAGCATCAGGGCGGTATAACCATAGATGCTCTTTTCCTCAAGGGCGGCATTTTTATCGAGCAGCAGACGCACACACTCGATATTGCCCCGACTTACTGCGGTAAAAAGCGGAGTCTGGTTACGATTATCTTTGGCATCAACTTCAGCACCTTTTTCCAGCAGCAATCGCGCAATGTCAGTCTGCTCCTCTGCCACGGCAATAGTCAGAGGTGTGCTGCCTGTTATGTTTTTGTCATTAACTCTGGCGCCCTTCTCCAGCAGCAGGCGCACAACATCCGTCCGGCCGCCGCTAATGGCCCACGTCAGCGCGGTATTGCCAAGACTATCCTTTCTGTTAATCATGGCGCCTGCGTCAAGCAGCCGCAGCATGACATCTATCTTGCCTTCCTTGGCTGCCTCGCACAGCTGCCGCGTCAAAGATTTGTGCTTATCCGGAGCTTTTTCTTTTGCGCCTGAATTTGCGCGACGCTCCAGATCAGCCACAACCTCTGCATAGGTAAGAGGTTTTTGCGTATCGGCGGGAGGCGCTATTCCCTCTCTTGCCCGGGCCAGTAAAATCTCCACCGTCACTTCTTCACCGGCTTTGCTGAGCTGCATGGCGAAGGCCGGAAGTGATTTACTCAATCCCTCCGTCGCGCCGCCTTCGGCCTCCAGAATTTTCAAGGCTTCCTGCGCCAGTTTTATAGGCAGCGGTACTGTGCGTTCATTTTTTTGTGGTTCGTCGGCCATAAATTACATTCCCTGAACTAATGGAGTATAATATTATGGATACTATATTATGTCAATACTTTTTATCGCCCCAGCTTGGCGAGTTCTACCTGCGCCCGCAGGTCAATTTCGTCAATGATTTCAGCAAGTTTAGGGTCCATTACCTGTTCGCGGTGGGTGGCGATGGTATGCGCCAGTTGCTGGAGGGTGCTTGCAGGCAGCTCGCCCGTCAATAACCCGACCCTGATTTTATCCAGATGATCCAGCAAATCCGCCGCGCGTTTACGGGCTTTTTTGGCTGCTTCTTCCGATGTGCTGCTGTCGGCGCCCTGTAGCGTCAATAAGGCGTCCAGAGCGCCAATCGAGGCCGGACGCGTTACAGGAGCGCTCGCTTCCGTCTCGTCCGATTCATTAACCATCGCATCAAACGCCCCGTCACCGACACCCCTCTTCTTATCCGTTTTTGAGGCGCCTTTGGTGCCGGAGGTTTTGTTGGAACCTTCTATCTTCATACCCTTATATAAACACCATAAAGCACCAAAACCAATCGGCAATATTTGCCCCTCCCGTAACCTCTCTTGCCTCCAGTTCCGGTAAAATCAATATAACGGCCTGATAAACATGGTTTTTTTGTTGGCACAATTCTGGCATCTCCCTCTATTGGGAAAATAACTTGCTTGGGATGGGCATAACATGAAAACGCACTTAAAAAAATTACAGAGATTTTTTCTGATTACAGCAGCGGCGGTGTGTCTGTCCGGTACGGCGGCGCAGGCGGATGTCGCCACACGCATCAAGGATGTCGTCGAGTTCGAGGGCGTCCGTGACAACATGCTGGTAGGCTACGGTCTCGCCGTCGGGCTGAACGGCACGGGCGACACGCTCACCAACTCCCCCTTCACCCAGCAAAGCATCATCGGCATGCTGGAGCGCCTTGGCGTCAACGTCCGCGATGAATCAATGACCACCAAAAATATCGCCGCCGTTATGGTGACGGCAAGCCTGCCGCCCTTCACCAATCAGGGCACCCATATTGATGTCACCGTTTCAACGCTCGGCGATGCCAAGAGCCTGCAGGGCGGCACGCTGCTCGTCACGCCTCTCCTCGGCGCTGATGGTCAGGTTTACGCCGTCGCGCAGGGCCCCCTCTCCGTTGCCGGCTTCAGCGCCAAGGGCGATGCCGGCTCCGTCACACAGAACATCCCCACCGCAGGGCGCATTTCATCCGGCGCGATTGTCGAGCGCGAAATTCCCTTTGAACTCGCGGGCATGACCTCCACGCGCCTTTCCCTGCGCAACCCCGATTTCACCACGGCCCGCCGCATCGCCAGCGCCATCAACGATCACCTGAAATTCCAGGCCGCCTCCGCGCAGAACCCGGCTTCGGTTGAGCTCAAGATCCCGCCGGGCTATCAGGCAGGCATGGTCAACCTCATCACCGACATCGAACAGCTCAAGATCCAGCCCGACCAGATGGCCCGCATTGTGATTGATGAACGCTCCGGCGTGATCGTCATGGGCAGCGACGTGCATATCTCGACCGTGGCGCTGGCGCAGGGCAACCTGACCATCCGCATCACCGAAACGCCGCAGGTATCGCAGCCGCAGGCCTTCGCCCAGACAGGCACCACGACGGTCGTCCCGCGCAGCGACATTCAGGTGGAAACCGGCAGCGACAAAAAAATCGCCATGCTCCCCGAAGGCGTCAGCCTGCAGGATCTTGTCTCCAGCCTCAACGCGCTGGGCGTAGGCCCCCGCGACATCATCACCATCCTCCAGTCCATCAAAGCTGCCGGCGCGCTGCAGGCGGAAATTCAGGTGATGTAACATGACAACAACCCCCTTCATCACAGCGCCCGCCTCAAACCTGCCCCCGCAGGAGATCGCCAAAACAAAGGCGGCCGCCAAGGATTTCGAGGCCGTGTTCATCTCCGAAATGGTTTCGCATATGTTCGAGGGCGTCGGCACGGATCCGGCCTTCGGCGGCGGCGCCGGCGAAGATATGTTTCGCGGCATGCTGATACAGGAATACGGCAAGCAAATGGCCAAAGGACAGGGCATCGGCATTTCCGACCAGCTGCAAAAAATGATGATACAGATGCAACAACAAAGATAAGGATGATAACCATGCAAAAAGAACTCGTCAGAACCGAAGCAAAAGCAACCCAGAAATCTCCGCTCAAGCTGCAGATACAGGAGATTCTGGCTTTGATAACGGCCTTCTCCAATCTGCTCATCAAGGAAACGGCCGCTCTGAAAAAAGCCGATTTCAAAACCGTGGACACCCTGCAGGCTGAAAAGAAGCTTTTTGCCAAGCAATATCAGGCCAAAGTAACGGCGCTGGCCGAACGCCGGGAAGAATTGCCGGGGCTGGATCTGGCCCTGCGCGAAAGACTGGTTAAGGAGCGTCTGCGCTTCAATACCGTTCTGGACGACAACATGCGCGCCCTCGATCTGGCGCAGAACAGCACCAAGCGTCTGGTGAACCGGATTCTGGAAGCCGCCCGTCAGGCCGTGACAGAGGAAAAACAAACCAATTATTCAAGCGCCGGGAAAACGATGGCTTATAAATCCGCTTCCCTGTCGCTGAGCATCGACCAGAGCCTCTAATAACCAGAGTCTGTAATAAAATGAACAGAACTAGCCTCCACCCCCCAAGCCCGAGCCGCCTGTCCCAACAGGCGGCTCACCTTTTTCTCAGGGCGGCCCTGATCTGGCACGATCCCTGCAACGTTACTGGATTGATATATTCAAGAGGTCCATTGTGAACACCACGAGCCACATAGCATCCATGA
>JAHFPI010000217.1 GCA_023266795.1 Rhodospirillales bacterium | reverse complement strand
GACGCCGTGCAGCACTCCCTGCAGAGCAGCCCCGAGGATACGGTAAAAATGCTGCAGACCGTCCCTTATGCCGGAGATTATCTGGCGAAAGCCTGGACCTTCGCCGCCTCGGACAGGGAGCGCCTCAGCGCTGCCCTGCAGGAATACGCCGCCCCCACCTCGCAAAAGCTGATCCATCTTGGCGGCGTGATCGGGCGCGGCCTGATGGATATAACGCTAGGCGTCCTTATCGCCTATTTCTTTTTCAGGCATGGCACGCGCGCCGCCGTCCGGCTCGGCAACCTCATTGAAAGATTCGGCGGGGAGCGCGGCCAGCATATCCTCGATGTTTCCAAAAACACGCTCATCGGCGTCGTCTACGGGATTCTCGGCACCGCGCTGGCGCAGGGCGTTCTGGCCGCCTTCGGCTTCTGGCTGGCGAATGTGCCGGGCGCCACGTTTCTCGGGCTGCTGACGTTCTTTTTATCCTTTATCCCGATGGGGCCGCCGCTGCTGTGGATACCGGCCTCCGTGTGGCTTTATACCGAAGGCAATACCACCTGGAGCATTTTCCTGATTTTATGGGGCGTTTTGGTTATCAGCTCTGTGGATAACTTCCTCAAGCCCTATTTTATCAGCCTCGGCAGCAACCTGCCGCTTTTGCTGGTGCTGCTGGGCGTTCTGGGCGGCATGATAGCCTTCGGCTTCATCGGCGTCTTTATCGGCCCCACCATTTTCGCCGTCGCCTACAGCCTGATGATCGAATGGAGCAACGCCAGCAAAATGCCCCACGCCGCCGCTAAGAGATCAGATATATGAACAACAAAACATTTAACATCCTTTCCGTCCTGTGCCTGATTGCAGTTATCGGCGTCATGAGCTGGCGGGACATGCATCCGAAAGGCGGCAGCGCTAGCACCGTCCCTATGCTTTCGCTTACCTATTTCGCCGACAGCGCCATTGCGTCAGCCCAGATCCCTGATGACAACATTCCCGTGACGATTGATCAGGGAGAGTTCAAATACACGCCGGATGGCAAGACCTTATGGGCACATCAGGGCATGTCCCCCGTGACACTTGCCCAGCGGCAAATAAATTTACTGCTGCATTTCGACGGTCTGCCGCAAGACCCCGCAGAAACTCTGGAAAAAATCCAGACACTCACGGATGACTGGAAGCATCAGGGCACTGGCATTTCCTTGCTTGTCGTATATTACCATCCGCAAAAGCCCAACCTCAAAGCCTATACAGCCCTTATCAGAGCGCTCCACAACCGCTTCAAGGAATCGTTCAATATCATTGCCATGGGCGATACTTCATGGCTGGAAGACCCGCTGAAAACAGGCCTTGAGCCGTTGCGGGAATATAGCCCGTGGTTCACAATAGCCCTTCCCCATCCCGCGATTTCACCGGAACTGCTCTCGAAACTAAAGAAATTCCCGTACAGCTTCACCCTGCAATTTCCGGCAGGCGTCCTTCCCGCCGACATCGACATGGCCACCCTCAAAAAAATCGGTCTTTTGGAGGGCGGCATCCTGACTTTAGACCCCAGCAAGCCGCTGCCCAAAAAAGAAGAAAAAATAGGCCTCTTTCCAAAATTCTGACAGGAGAAAAACATGACTCTCAAAGTCGGTGACAAAGCCCCCGCGTTCAAAGGCCTGACCGCCGAAGGCCCCCTCGCGCTGAAAGACCTTAAAGGGTCGAACATCGTTCTCTACTTTTATCCGAAAGATGATACGCCCGGCTGCACGCTGGAAGCCTGCGCCTTCCGTGATGCACTCCCAAAATTCAAAAAAATGAACGCCCGCGTTTTCGGCGTTTCCAAAGATACGCTTCAGGCGCACGCAAAGTTTTCAAAAAAATATGAACTCCCCTTCACCCTCATCAGTGACGCCGATGGCAGCCTGTGCGATTCGTTCGGCGTCTGGGGTGAAAAATCCATGTACGGCAGGAAATACATGGGGATAGAACGCGCCACTTATCTGGTAGATAAGACCGGCATGATCCGGCATATCTGGCGGAAAGTCAAAGTCGCAGGTCATGCCGAAGAAGTTCTGGATGCCGTAAAAAGTCTTTAATAATCAATTTGTTATGCAAAAAATTTAATTTCTGACGTTTAATCAACAAGATGTGGGGCGCGCTAAAATTCTCCTTGTCGAATCATTTTAGTTATGTAATATTCTGTTTGTCCGACGAATATGCTTGATTTTTGAATCGTATAGCGCTTTATTGTAATTGTATTCGTTAAAACAGAATTTGAATTGGTCAGGCCTTAACGGGTCTGCCAGGGTAATCAAGCAGGCAGCTAAACTCCCCTGAACCCCCCAAACCCCACTTGATTACCCGAAATTAAAAACCCCCGCTGGTCAAACCGGCGGGGGTTTTTCTTTCATTACTTCCCCTCTCCCTCTGGGAGAGGCTGGGTGAGGGTACTTAAACTTATAAAATACTTTTAGGTCTTGTTGCATCGGAGTACCCTCATCCTAACCTTCTCCCATCATGCTTTGCATGTAAAACATGCGAGGGAGAAGGAACGATCATGCAAGGAGAAATCAAATGGACATCAAAGGACTGGCTGCAATCGTCACGGGCGGTGGATCAGGCATGGGCGCGGAGACTGCGCGCGCTCTGGCCAAGGCTGGCGCAAAAGTCGCCGTGCTTGATATTAATAAGTCCAGTGTCGAAGCCGTGGCCAAAGAAATCGGCGGCATTGCTCTCGAATGCGACGTCTCGAACGAAGCCTCCGCCAAAGCCGCCCTCGAAGCCGCGAAAAAAGCGCATGGCGCGGCGCGGATACTGGTGAGCTGCGCCGGTATCGCTCCCGCCGCCCGCATCGTCGGCAAGGAAGGCCCGCACGATCTGGGCTTCTTCTCCAAAATAATCACCGTCAACCTGATCGGCACATTCAATATGCTGCGTCTCGCCGCCGCCGATATGTCGATACTTGAACCGCTGAACGATGGCGGCGAGCGCGGCGTGATTATCAGTACCGCCTCCGTCGCCGCCTACGAAGGGCAGATCGGACAAGCCGCCTACTCCGCTTC
>JAHFPI010000047.1 GCA_023266795.1 Rhodospirillales bacterium | reverse complement strand
GCGCATACCGTTTTTGTAGCGCTCTATCCGCCCGATTTTGCCGTTGCCGTTATACCTTTTAACCGCCGGCGCGCCATGCGCGCCATCATTAAGTTTGCCGTCTTTGTAGTGCTCGACCTTTACCAGCCGCAAGCTTTTGCCATAAAATTTCTGTACGGCAGGCTCGCCGTTGGCGCCGTCATTCAACAGCCCCTTTTTGTAATGCTCGGTCTGCGTCAGGATGCCGCCTTCGTCAAAAGTCTGGCGGGCGGGTTCCCCGTGCGGGCCGTCATTCAGCTGTCCGGCATTGTTTTTCCGGGCAACGCGTGAAATCTCCCGGCCCACGACGGATAAAATCAGGGAAACGAGCTCTTCTCCGGATTTGTTTTTTGCCCATGGCTGGGTTGTCACGCGCTTGAAAGTATCGCGGTCCTTCCCTGTCAGGATAACCCGATAGGCCGCAGCACCAGACCCGCATTCGATGTAAACGTCCTGCGACATTTTTTCTCCCTAGAATGGTTTTATAATCACCATGATCACGATCACGATCATCAGCACGGTCGGGACTTCGTTGGAAACGCGGTAGAATACGCCGGAGTGCTTGTTTTCATCCCGCAGGAAGTCCTTCCGCCAGATCGATAAAAACGCGTGAAATATCTGCATGAGCACAAGCATCGCCAGTTTTACCGGCAGCCATTTGGAATTGAAAAGCATGCTCGGGTTCGCAAGGATCAGCGCCACGCCGGTGATCCACGACAAGATCATCGCCGGGTTGATGATGATGTGCATCAGCTTTTGTTCCATGATCTTGAGCGTCTCGGAAAGCTCCGAGCCTTTTGCGGCTCTTTCGGCATGATAAACATAGAGGCGGGGCTGATAAAACAGACCGGCCATCCAGGAAATAATGGCAAGGACGTGCAGCACCTTGAACCAGTCGTAATAATGCAGGATGAAGTCAGCCATTATTTTTCCCTCCTTGATAACATTTGCCAAAAACCGCAGGGCAAACCCTGCCGCATCCTACTCCCTTTGCGGCGGATAAAACAAGCCCTCGCAGCCCCTCGATAAAGTCCGGATGAGTGCCAACCGTCGGCACCCTGTCAAAGTAAGAAATGCCCATGCGGGCAGCCCGCTCGCGATAGTCCTTGTCCAGTTCGACCAGCGTTTCGACGTGCTCCGAGACAAAAGCAAGGGGATAGACGACGGTGCCTATGTTTTCATCCGCTACCCTCTCCAAAGCCTCCAAAATCGGCGGTCCGATCCATTTGAGCGGCCCGATCCGGCTTTGGTAGCAAAGCTGCAGGTCCAGCAGGGGAATGTTCAACTGCCGGACAATCGCAGCAACGGTCTGTTCGCACTGGTGCTGGTAAGGGTCGCCGCCCGCGATAATTTTTTCAGGCAGCCCGTGCGCCGAAAACAGCACGCGTACTTTTTTCGGCGCTTCCTTCAGGGCGGCGGCGATCAGGGTGGCAGAAGCGGAAATAAAACCGGGATTGTCCGGATAACAGCAGATTTTGGCGGTGGGTAAGTTAAGCCCGGCCTTCCGCGCCGCCTGCTCCCAGCTCTGCAATGAGGAAAGGCTGGTCGTGGTTGAGTATTGCGGATACAGAGGCAGAAGAATGATTTTTTCCGGCTGGAAGGCCGCCACGTCCTTTACCGTCTGTTCCGCCAGCGGATGCCAGTAGCGCATGGACACAAAAACCCGCGCGGCAGGGTTATCTTTTTGCAGGGCCTTTTCCAGCGCGGCGGCCTGCGCCTGTGTGTTCTCCAGCAGCGGCGATTTTCCGCCAAGAGAATGATAGGCCTCTTTCGCCGCGCCGCGCCCGCGACTCCATGAAATCCACAGCGCGATAAAAAAACGCAGCGGTACAGGCACATTAATGATATTTCTGTCCATGAAAAAATTGAACAGAAAGGGCCTGATATCGGCCTCTTTCGACGGCCCGCCTAAATTAAAAAGAACAACAGCGAGTTTTTCCGGTGATGCCTGTGAAGAGGTCATCTCCGGTAAGTCCGCAGGATTTCAGCCAGCTGTGCGACGTGTTCGGGCGGCGTTTCTTTGATGACGCCGTGGCCGAGGTTGAAAATGAACGGCGCTTTGCCCGCTTTTTCAAGGAGACTCCTGACTTCGCTTTCCAGCGTCTTGCCGCCGGTCAGCAGAAAAACCGGCTCCAGATTGCCCTGAATGGCGACCTTGTCGCCGAAAGTGCGTGCCGCCTGTTCTAACGGAAAATACTGGTCAATACCGACACAACTGACACCGGCATTCTCCGCATATTTCTGATAGAGCGCGCCCGCCTGACGGGGGAAGCCGATAACCGGAAACGCCGGATAAGCCTTGTGGATATTATCAACAATCCTGCGCGTTGGCTTGATGACCCAGCGTTCGAAATAAGGCTCGGGCAGCAGCCCCGCCCAGCTGTCAAAAATCTGCACGGCATCCACGCCGGAGCGTATTTGCTCGATCAGGTAGCGGGATGTTGCCGTTACCAGTGTCCCGATCAGCCGGTCAAATTCCTGCGGGTTGCTGAAGGCAAATTTTTTGGCATCGTTGAAAGCGCCGTCCCCCTGCCCCTGAACCATGTAACAGGCGATCGTCCACGGCGCGCCGGCAAAGCCGATCAACGCCTTATCGGCGGCAAGGCTTTTTCTTACACGGCGGATTGTTTCATAAACAGGCTGTAGTTTTTTATCAAAGGCGGCGAAATCGATTTCAGCGAAATTTTCGAAAGGCCCGAGCCTCGGGCCCTCCCCTTCGACAAAATTAAGGCTTTGCCCCAGAGCGTAGGGAACGACCAGAATGTCCGAAAACAGGATAGCCGCATCCATCCCGAACCGGCGCAGCGGCTGCAGGGTTACTTCGGCGGCAAACTCCGGGTTAAAACACATATTCAGAAACGAACCGGCCGTTGTGCGCAGTTCGCGGTACTCGGGCAGATAACGCCCCGCCTGCCGCATCAGCCAGAAAGGAATCTGCGATGTGCATTCCCCTGACATCGCCTGGAGCAGAAGTTTTTTTTGCGGAAGATTTGCCGTGCCGAGTCTTTCTTGCATGGGGTGAGAATGCCAGTTTTAGGCCGGGAGTAAAAGAGAAACTCTTCTATATATTATATATACTTAAAGGTTGTGGCAGTTGTAGAGCGGGGGGTTGCGGGGATAAACGGACGCACACAGAGTTAAGCACAGCCCGCTGTTTTTTTATCAGAAGGCGGATAACGGGATAGTTTTTGTATCGGGAAGCGAGCTTTCTGGAATCTTAGATGTTTTTAAGGGCTGTGAATCATGTGAATAAATCAAAAATTCTGACAAACAAACTTATCCACATCGTGTATATCCAGAGTCCGTGAGGGTGCGATTCCTGTATCCTGTTGTTCCGACTCGTTGATTATCCGCAGGATTTTTTAATACAGAGGCTTATGCGCGGGGTTATCTGCCCGTTTATCCACCGAATGCAGGATTTCAGCAAAAAGAGGCTTTTCATTTTTTGCCTCGCCCGATAGGATGAAGGACGCGTAACAAGGGTTTAGAGAGATGATAGAAGACTGGCAAAAGCTGGATTCTGAAAAAGTTTTGCGGATTTTGAATGAAGTCAATCTGCATCTGGAGCCGATTCCGTTCAGCCCGGAGAGCACGACGATTCGCCAGCAGAAGCTGCCTTTTTACCGGGAGTACACGCTGCTGGAGCTGACGGATCTTTCAACCGTGCCGGGCGCGCGCAAGTATGCGATTTATAAACCGGGCGATGTGAATGTCATCAACTGGACAAACCAGGCCATTTACGAGACCAACGAAAAAACCCCGATTTTGCTGGACGAAAACACCATCGTCAGCTACGTGAAGTTTTTTTTCAACTATGTGCGCGGGCGGCACGGACGCTTTTTGATTATCGAGACGATCGACGACGTGCGCTGGCAGATCGAGCCGCCGGCGCAGGGACGCAAGGTCATGCAGGAGATGCTGGCGCCGGTCGAGCTGGAGAGCCAGGACGCCGACGGCACCTTTAATCTTGACGCTTTCATGGTTTTCAAGGATTCGCTGTTTAAAACAAAAATTCACGTCAAACCGGACGGTCTTGTCAGTATGTCCAAGGAAGACCTGAAAATAGAAGGCATGCCTATTTTGCAGGATACTGCCGCCTAACGGGCAAAAACGCCCCAAAGTTCCCCAAAAAGCCCATAAAGTTTACGTAACACTGTAATTTCTATGCTTTTTTCACTGTTGGAAAAGGGTTGTTAACCATCTATCCCGCATGATGGAGGTGTGGAGAAAAGGTATCTGCTGTCTGTGTAGGAAGAAATCGGGGCTTTAGGCAGGCGGATATCAGGGGCGACAAGGGGCAAGGTTGCATGGACAAAAAATCTGACTGCGATACGGGGCCTTCGACAAAAAAACCAAAAGTGGGCCGTTTTAAAGACACGTCGCAGCGGCTGCGGCAGGGCAAGGAAAATCATCTTGGCCACCGCGCCAGTCTCGACTGGCGGCAGGACCACAGCCGGGTGTGCGAGCCCTTTGGCGACGTTGTCGATTATATCGCGCTGGAAGACATCAAGGCGGCTATTTTGAAATCACGCACCGGCGAAGCGCTGTTGCGCGATGCTTTGGCGCAGGGCTTAAAAATATTTTACGATCCGCAGACGCCCCAGTCGCAGTTTTATCCGCGAAAAGAAGCCTCTGTCATTACGCTCAACCCGCACCGTCCCAGAGGGGATCTGCTCAACATGCTGGTGCGCGAATTGCGCCGCGCCTGGCAGCATTATCAGGGCGCACTTGTCAATCCGATGCACTTCGAGCCCGATGATGCCGTATTGGTCAACCGGGCGCAGCAGGCTGACGCGTTCATGGTTTCGGTCAAGGTGGCGTGGGAATTAAAACTGGTCGGCGAATCGGAAGCGTGGGATTTTATGGTCGGCTCGCCGATGGCTGCGGTGATACACGCATTTGAAGTTCACGCCCAGCAGGACTTCCGCTCCCTGAACAACGGCGAAGCGGCGCGCGCCGCTTACGACAAGTTTTTTGAAGGCAGCTGCACCAAGGCGCATGACAAGCGGATCATCCACCAGATGCTGCTGGACGATCTTGGTTATATGAAGGCGGCAAAGAAGGATACGAAAGCGGGTGCCGAGCTGTTCAGGAAACTGGGGGCGCTGCCGAATAGTTCGAATTACCTGTCGATTCGCAATAAAAAGGCGCCGACGGATATGTGCTATGCGACGGTCGAAGACCGCTCCAACGCCAATTTCCTGTGGTTCATCAAGTTCGAGCGCAGCTTTCAAGAAAAAGAAATGCAGATGCTGCAGGAGTCGGTGAGGGTTTCCGCTGAAATCGTCGATTTTGCCGCGTGGTCTACCTGCGCACACCGCTCCGGTAAACCGGGGTTGTAATTCATTAAAGAGGACAAGGCCGTCGCTTAAGGCTGTTCCTGCTGCCGGTCCAGCAGCATTCCTTCGTCGCTTTTTTCGAGCCAGTCGCGCGCCAGCTCCAGCGCGCGGTCCCTGTCGCGGCGGCTGAGTCGCGCGGAAATATTCTTGCGGTCTTCAATGGCGCGTTTTTTATCAGCGCCCTCCGGATAATGCACAATAGCGATGTGCAGCCACATCAGGGCCTTGACGGGGTCTTCCGCGATTCCATCGCCGGTGAAAGTCATGACGGCAAGGTGATGCTGCGCAAGCGGCTGGTTGGCAGTTGCGGCCTTGGTGAGCCACGTCAGGGCTTTCGCCGGGTCTTTCGGTACGCCCTGCCCGCTGCGGTACATGATTCCCAGCAGCGATTCTGCCGGAGGGTAGCCGTTATTGGCCAGCGGGATGATGTGTTTGGCGACAAGGTCGAATTGCCCCTGACGGTAGGCGGCGTTGATGTCTTCCATCGTCATTACCTCCCCTTCCTCAGGCGCCGGCGTTGTTTCCACGGCTACCGGAGGGGAGGCATTATTTTCCGGCAGGACCATGCCGGAGGGGACGTTATTGTACTCGTCAAGCGACGGCGTGTTATCCGTATCGTCCTGCGCGGAGACCGCGCCTGAAAAAAGAAACATCGACAGGATTAAAAAAACCGGAATGAAACGCATATAAGCAGCCCCTTCGAGGGGTATTATTACATCTTTCCTTCGCAGAAAGCAAAGGCCGCTATTTTTGCAGGATAAGCGTTTGCCAGTCGCCCGTTTCTTCGGCGCGGACGAGCCGCAACCCCTGTTTTTCATGGGCTGTCAGGACATCGGCCTTCTGCCGGTTCAGCAGTCCGGAAAGAACGGCATAGCCGCCCGGCTTCAGGACGGCGGCGAGCGCCGGCGCCATGTCGATCAGCGGGTTGGCCAGAATATTGGCGGTTACGACGTCATAAGGGGCGTTTTCTGCCGCCAGCGGGGTGCGGTACCCGTCTCCGGCGGCGGCGCGGATTTTCGCACTGACATCATTCATTCCGGCATGGCGGTCGGTGACGACAATGGATTCGGGGTCGATGTCGACCGCCGTTACCCGCGCCGCCGGCCACAGCTTTGTCAGGGCGATGGCGAGAATGCCGGAGCCGCAGCCCATATCCAGACCGTTTTTGAAATCATGCTGTTGCGCCAGATATTCCAGCGCCTGAATGCAGCCGCGCGTTGTCTCATGTTCGCCGGAGCCGAAGGCCGTTGCCGCGTCGATTTGCAGGGGGATGAAACCCGCCGGTTTTTCACCCGTATAATGCGAGCCGTATATAAAAAATTTGCCGATATAAAGCGGCGGAAAGTTTTCATGCACATATTGCAGCCAGTCTTTTTCCGGCAGCTTTTCCGCCACGATATTTTCTTTTGCGAGAAGCGGGGGGAGATTCTCGGCAGCGGCGACAGAGTTAACCCGCCGTAAAATTTCAGCCACATCCGGCGGCCCCTGTGTCGTCAGTGTAATCGTCCAGTTGTCACCGTCCGTCGATTCTTTATTATGGAGAAAGACCGCCGTAGCATCATCCTCCAGCGCTTCCGAGAGTTTTTCGGGCAGCGCGCCGCTGAGTATTTTCTGAAAGTTCAGCCGGACAGACCAGAGCGGCGGGGAAATAGGATCATCGTTTGACATAGGTGTATAATTATTGACCATGAGGGCTTTGTCCACCATATTTATACAGAAGCCGCCTTTCATGAAAGGATCGCCGTGGACAAGAATGTTGTGATTGCAGGGTATGTGCGTTCGCCGTTTCACTTTGCCGGCAAGGGTGATCTGGCGTCGGTGCGGCCGGACGATTTGGCCGCGACCGTCGTCGCCGAGCTGGTGAAACGCACCGGCATTGATGCCAAAGAAATCGAAGACCTGATCCTCGGCTGCGCCTTCCCCGAGGGAGAGCAGGGCTTTAATATCGCCCGGCTGGTGGTCAGCATTGCCAATCTCCCCGTTACCATCGGCGGCGCGACGGTGAACCGTTTCTGCGGCTCCTCGATGCAGGCCATCCATCAGGCCGCCGGGGCGATCCAGATGAATGCCGGCCACGCTTTCATCTGCGCCGGCGTCGAATCCATGTCGCGCATCCCGATGGGCGGATTCAATCCGCTGCCCAATCCGGCGCTGATAAAAACCTATGCGCAGGCGTATATCGGCATGGGCGAGACCGCTGAAAACCTCGCCAAGAAGTACCAGATCCCTCGCCTCCGTCAGGAGCAGTTCTCTCTGTCTTCGCAGCAGAAAGCGGATGCGGCGCGCGCCTCCGGAAAGCTGCAGGAGGAAATCATAGCGATTGACACGCCCGCCGGAAAACACGTGAGCGCGGACGGCTGCATCCGCCCCGAAACGACGCTGGAAGCGCTGGCTGCATTGAAGCCGGCTTTCGACCAGTCCGGCACTGTGACGGCGGGAACGGCCTCCCCGCTGACGGACGGCGCTGCGGCCACGCTGGTCACTTCGGAAGAATTCGCCAAGGCGCACGGCCTTAAAATTATGGCGCGCATCAAATCGGTCGCCGTTTCCGGCTGCGCGCCGGAGATCATGGGCATCGGCCCGGTCGAAGCGACCCGCAAGGCGCTGGAACGCGCGAAGCTGTCAATCAAAAACATCGACATCATCGAGCTGAACGAGGCTTTCGCCGCCCAGTCGCTATCCGTGCTGCAGGAGCTCGGAATTGACGAGCAAAAAGTCAATCTGGACGGCGGCGCAATCGCGCTGGGGCATCCGCTGGGCGCCAGCGGCGCGCGCATCACCGGCAAGGCGGCGAGCCTGCTGAAACGCGAAGGCCGCCAGTTCGCGCTCGCCACCATGTGCATCGGCGGCGGTCAGGGGATTGCGACGATTCTTGAGGCTGCTTAACAAGAGGAGTTTCCGATGGAAATGTTTTACAAGGAAGTTCTTTGGAGTTTTTTCTCCCGCCCGTATTACAATGCAGCCGCCCGCCAGAAAAAAGGCATCGGCGCGAAATTCATCCTCGCCCTGACGGTTATTACCATACTGATTTTTGCGATTTCCTTCCGGGGAGAATATGCCGAGCTTGGCAACATCGCCAAAAAAATGCCGGCCATAGCCGACTCCCTGCCCGTTGTGACATTTAAAGATGGAAAACTGTCTATAGATAAGCCGGTACCTTATGAAATAAAACTTCTCGATACAGCCACCGACGCCCCGCGCATCGTTATCGACACCAGCTATAAAATTACGGATCTGACAACGCTTCAAGAAAAAATGAAGAAAGAAAAAATCCTGGTGTTGATAACGGAGGACACGTCTGCCGTTTTGGGATCGGGCGATGAATTAAAAATTCGTGATTTTAAAGATGTAAAACCTCTTACCATCCGGCATGAGGATTGGAAAAAAATGGGAGAGGCGCTGGAAAAATGGGGGTTAACTGTTATCGTGGGCTTTATGATAGTTTTTGCCGCTGCCGGAGGTTTCATATTTAACCTGATCGCGACTTTTTTTTCTGCGGTCGTGGCGCACATCTTAGGTTATATGCTGAGTGCACGGCTGGAATTTGATGCCTCTATGCGCCTTGCGGCAACAGCCCGCCTTCCCGCGACTGTTATCTCTTTAGCGCCCCTTCTTCTTGGGTTGCCGAAAATCGGCGGCGCTGCCGGATGGCTGCTCTGGGGCGGGTATCTTGTTTTCGCCGTTATGGCCGCAGGCAAGGCGTCTGCGGTTCAGCCGGAAACATTAGGATGAGCCGCGTTTCAAAGGTCGACCTGCACGTTCATCTGGAGGGCACGATTACGCCGGCGATGGTCGTGCGTCTTGCGGCGCGGAATAAAATCGTTGTGCCGGACGACCTGATGAAGGACGGACATTTTAACTGGCGTGCGGATGGCGCAGCGGCGGGCAACCTGATGGCTTTCCTGCGGGCCTATGATCACGCCACTTCCGTTATGAAGTGCGCGGCGGATTATACTGACATCACCTACGATTATCTCAAGCGCTCCGCCGACGAAGGCTGCATTTATGCGGAGATAACCATTTCGGCGGATCATGGGGCGATGGCGGGTCTGGCCTATCCTGAAATGCTTGCCGCAATCGCTGCGGGTTACGAGAAAGCCCGGGAGGAAACCGGCATCGAAGCACGGCTTATTTCTACCTGTGTGCGCCATTTCGGGCCGGAGGGCGCGCTGAAGGTTGGCAAGCTTACCCGCGACCATCCGCATCCTTTAGTAACCGCTTTCGGCATGGCGGGGGATGAAAATGCCTATACGGCGGCGGATTTCAAACCGGCTTTTGATATTTCCGGCTTGCCTCACCGCACCGCCCATGCCGGTGAAGCGGCGGGGCCTGCCAGCATCCGCGCGGCGCGGGATGTTTTGAAAGTACGCCGTTTCGGCCATATGGTGCGGGCGAGCGAAGATACAACGCTGATGGAAGAACTGAAGGCGATTAACGCCGTGCCGGAAGTCTGCGTTTCCAGCAATATCGCCCTGCGGGTGTATAAGGATTATGCCGCCCACCCGTTGCGGCGGTCTTTTGATTACGGACTGAAAGTCACGCTGGGCAGCGACGATCCGACGTTCTTCTCCACCAGCATCGGACGGGAATACCGGATTGCCCAGGAGCAGTTCGGTTTCAGCGATAAGGAGCTGCGGCAAATTTCCCGAAACGCGGTTGAGGAAGCTTTTGTTGACGAGAAAGCGCGGGCGCGGCTGCTGGCCGCCGTTTGATTTGACAGGCCGTAAGGCGCAGCCTAGGCTTGAGGAAGTGGTTTAGTTTTTCAGGAGGACGGACATGAAAAAATCGAATGCGGCGGCGATTGGTGCGGGTGCGGTTGTTATAAGTGCCGGCGGGATTGCGGCGGCGTTATGCCCGTTGGCCGGGTTTATTGGCGGGGCTTATTGGGTTGCGAGCTCTGCTTCCGCTTTAGGAATGTCTACCGCTGCGGTATGGGCGCTGGGCGCGGCGGGTGCGATTGGCGGCGCGGCGATTGGGCGGGCATTGTCTCCGGTTGTTTTGCTGGGCGGCGTTGCGCTGGGCGCGGTCGCAGTGGGCGCCACCAAGGCCGTTGCCGTTGCACTGGGTCTGACGGCGCGGTCTGTTGCCGTCGGCAAGAAGCAGGTCATCGTCGTCGCCGGAAAAAAACAGGCGGCGCTGCGTACCGTGCAGAAAAAAGTTTTTGAGCTGGCACATGTGAAGCCGAGTTTTGATGCGGCAATCCGTGGCATAAACGATAACGCAGCCAAAGCGGCGCCAGCGGCAAAACCGGCGCATCATTTAAAATTTTTCTAAAGCCTGCGCGAAGGATGATTGACGGGGGCTGCGGGAGAAGCAGCCTGTACCGGCTTCTGTGCGGCGGCATCGACATTCCGTTCCACCATCTGCGCGATCTCCCGGCCAATTTCCGCATTGACATTGAGAAGGGCTCTTTTGGCTTTGCTGAAGGTGCGCATGGCCTCAAGCTGTGCCACGCTGCGCAGGTGTTTCATGAGCGTGGGCGCAGCCGAGCGCGCGCGGTTGTTAAACTCTTTTTCTCTGGAGCCGAGCGCGTCAGCAGCCTGATGAAAATGTTCCAGCACGGCAGCGGCGTTTTTTCTGCCGGCACCGGCGGCGGCGAGAAATGCGGCATGCAGGGTCGTCAGGGAAGCAGCGCGGAAAGCGGTGCCGAGCCTGCCCCTTGCATCGTCCAGATCATCCCTGTTTATCAAGCGCACCACGGTTTTGTCCTTGTATTTTATCCGCATCTGGTTTAACTATTTTCCTTAACCATTATAGCGCAAATCTCTTGATATGTTAGCGTGAAAATGGCTATAAAAATCACGTCAGCAAAAATATTTTAACAAAGCATTGTAACATATTGAAATGATGAATAAATTTGATGTTATTGTTGTGGGGGGCGGGCATGCCGGTTGCGAAGCTGCTGCTGCCGCCGCCCGTATGGGCGCAAAAA
>JAHFPI010000216.1:1979-3073 GCA_023266795.1 Rhodospirillales bacterium | reverse complement strand
CAAAAAAGGCGTTGAAAAGCTGAAGGATATTGCCACATGGACAATCGAGATTCCGGAAGCGGATCCTTTTGTGGCACCGATCCTCTACACCCTGCCGGTGCAATTGCTGGCCTATCACACCGCCGTCATTAAAGGCACGGATGTCGACCAGCCACGCAATCTGGCCAAAAGCGTCACCGTGGAATAAGCCTCAGGGGAGAAGATCGTTTTCTTCCAGCAGCCGGTGCAACTCGCCGGAAGCGTATATTTCCCGCACGATGTCGCAGCCGCCGATAAACTCACCCTTGACGTAAAGCTGGGGGACATTGGGCCAGTTGGTGAATTCCTTGATGCCCTGATGCAGACCGGGTTCCAGCAAAACATCAATGTCCTTGTACACCACGCCCATACTGTCCAGCACCTGCGCCACCGCTGCCGAAAACCCGTCCTGCGGGAAAATCGCCGACCCCTTCATGTAGAGGACGATGTCATTCCCGGCAATATCCTGCCGGATGCGCTCAAAAACCACGTTTTCCATTTTTTCCTGCGATTCTTATATAAATATTTTACAAAAAATATTGTTTTTCGCAAGCTTAATGCCCACCCCCATTTATGAATATAAAAATAACCGCAGGTTACCTTTTTTCAGGAACCGTTGTAATATCGGACTCTCAGGGTTTATTGCCCGATGAAGGGATATGCTATGGCACAACCACCGCCAGAAGACGGCTTTACATTAGCGAAGGTGACGCAGGCGGAGCTGAACGAAATCATCCGTCGGCACAATATGTTTCTGACCGCCAAACCGGGCGGTGCGCGCGCCGTTGTAAAGGATAAAGACCTTTCCGGTCTGTCTTTTCTGGGGCAAAACCTCTCCCAGTCGGATTTTACCGGCTGTCGCCTTGCGAATACAGACCTCACCAACACCAATTTTGAAAGCGCGACATTGTTCGGCTGCGATTTCACTAATGCAAGGCTAAATAATGCCCGCATGATCAGAGCCGACATGCGCGGCGCCGAAGTCAGCCGGGCCGACCTCAGCAAAGCCAATATGACCGGCGCCGACCTGCGCGAAGGCAAAACCATCATCAAGCGAAAAATAAAAAAATCCGATG
>JAHFPI010000216.1:0-1969 GCA_023266795.1 Rhodospirillales bacterium | reverse complement strand
ACACCAACCTCAACAACGCCACAGCCACTTCTGCCAATTTCAGCGACGCCAACATGCAGGATGCCCGCCTACAGGGCGCCAACCTGAAAAATGCCAATATGCAGGGCGCAGACCTCAGCCGGGCCGATCTCTCTTCATCCGATCTCAGAAACGCCGATTTCTCTTATGCCACCATGGTCGACGCTAACATCCAAGGCGCCGAAAAAAGCGGGACAAACTTTTCCCTGACGCTGACAAAAGAAAACATGGGAAAAAGTTTCGCGGAAATAGAAATGACGCTGGACGAACTTATTCTCAAGCACACCTCATGGGTTGCTTCCGGCGGACGTCACGGCAGCCAGCTTGACCTGAGCGAGAGAGACATGAGAAAGGCTCCCTCCCTCGCCGCCAAGAAACTCACCGCCATGAAAGCGCGGCAGGCCACTTTCGCCGAGATGGATCTGCGCGGCGTCGAGATACAGGGCGCGCATCTTGAAAAATCCGACTTCCGCAAATGCCAGCTGCAAAACGCCGACCTGCGCGGATCGAATTTCAGCGAGGCGCTCTTCCATCGGGCAAATTTATCCAGAGCCAACCTTAACCCGCTGGTTTTCAAAAAACCGGACGGCGTCGAATTCAATGTTCCCTGCAATTTTGAAAAGGCCATCATGCGGCAGGTTCTATTTACCGGCGCCCGCATCATGGAAGGTAAATTCAGCGGCGCCGACCTGACCCAGGCCGACTTCACCAACTGCGACCTGCGTAAAGCCGATTTTACCGGCGCCGACCTCACCGAGGCCAAATTCGACGGCGCCGCGCTGGAGGGGGCGGTTTTTGATCAGAAGTTATGAATCACTTTGTCATGGCTCCATAATCAGGCTATAAATAACGATGCTTATTAGACACTTACCAGAAACGCTGATTAACCAGATCGCCGCCGGCGAGGTGATTGAACGCCCCGCAGCCGCCGTGAAGGAGCTGGTTGAAAACGCCATTGATGCCGGAGCGTCGCGGATCGAAATTCTTATCCGCGAGGGCGGCGCCAGCCTGATTGCCGTCAGCGACGACGGCATCGGCATGTCAGCGGAGGAACTGTCACTGGCCGTGGAACGCCACGCCACCTCCAAACTCCCTGATAACGATCTCGTGCATATCGCCTCGCTCGGTTTTCGCGGCGAAGCGCTGCCTTCCATCGGCGCGGTCAGCCGCCTGACCCTCACCAGCCGCCCCCGCAAAAATACGGCGGCGGATGCGGCTTCCATCACCGTCGATGGCGGCAAAAAATCCAAAGTGTCGCCGGCAGCGCATCCGTCCGGCACCAAGGTGGAAATCCGCGACCTGTTCTATGCGACACCGGCGCGCCTGAAATTCCTGAAAACGCCCCGCACAGAAGCGCAGAACATCCGCGACGTCATCGAGCGCCTTGCCATGGCTTATCCGGACATTCAATTCAAACTCGTACACGATGAAAAAACCGTTCTGGATTTACCGGCAGCCCCGCAACTGGAACGCCTGCAGCAGATTATGGGGCGTGAATTTGCGGAGAATGCGCTGCGGATCGAAGCGGCACGCGACAATATAAAATTGACCGGCTATGCGGGACTGCCGACGCTCAATCGCGGCACCAACCAGTACCAGTATTTCTTTGTCAATGGCAGACCGGTGCGTGATAAGCTGATGGTCGGCGCGGTGCGCGGCGCTTATATGGATTTTCTGGCCTATGACCGTCATCCGATGCTCTGCCTCTTTCTCGATATTCCTCCCGATCTGGTCGATGTTAATGTCCATCCGGCCAAATCGGAAGTGCGCTTTCAGGATGCGGCTCTGGTCCGTGGCATGATCGTCGGCGGGCTGAAGCATGCGCTGGCGGAAGCAGGGCACCGCGCCTCCACCTCCGTCGCCGGACAAACCCTGCAGGCTTTTCAGGCACCATCATCCCCCTCACCCCTGCAATGGGACGGCGAATACCGCCAGAGCCAGCCCTCCTATA